>JAZNYB010000087.1:0-3817 GCA_045594185.1 Faecousia sp.
GACAGCCTGAAAGCAACTGTAGACAGCATGATCGCCGGTGGCGCGACCCAGGCACAGTACGGCTTCCAACGTGCATTGGATGTACTGACAGCCAACAAGCCTGATGATACCAAGAGAGATCAGATCGTGTTGTTCTTTACAGACGGCTCTCCCACATCCTCTTCCGGTTTTGAGGGAGATGTGGCCAACGCCGCCATCGCTGCCGCCAAGGAGCTGAAGGATAACGGCGCAAGGGTCTACTCCATCAGCCTCAGCCCGGACGGTCATACGGACTCCAACAATATGCATGACTATATGCAGTTGGTTTCCAGCTTCTATCCCAACGCAACCTCCATGGACGACATTGATCCCTCCAGAGAGGAAGAAGACAACCCGTACCACAGAACCGTCCATAGTACCGAAGAACTGAATAATATCTTCGGCACCATCACGCAGGACATCAGCGGCACCACCGTGGAGCTGGATGCGGCAGCGCAGCTTCGGGACTATCTTGCCCAGGGCTTTGAGCTGACCGACAAGTCCGTGATCACTGTCCAGACTGTCCCCTATGCCGGGAAAAACGAGAATGGCGAGCGCACCTGGAAGACTGCCGAGACAGCTACTGTTCAGGTCTATACCTGCTCCACCGGTACCAACACCATGGAAAATGATGTGACCGTCTCTGTGGACAGTGAAACCAAGGGTATTTATGTCTCCGGCTTCAGCTACAAGGACAATTATGTTACAGAGGTGAATGGAACGCCCGAAGGCTGCAAGCTGGTCGTTACCATTACCGGCATTGAAGCTACCGATGAAGCCATCGCCGCCGCAAAGGAAACAGAAAACGGCCTTGTTCCCACCAACCTTACTACCTCCGGTGTTTACCGGAACAGTGAATCGGAGACTCCTGTTGCTGTGTTCATTCCTCCCGAAGTGAAGCTCACCTCCAAGATCTATGTTCTGGACTATGCCAAGCCCGCAAGCCTCGAGGCCAGCGATTGGCAGGCTGCTCAGGCCAACCATCTGGATGTGGACGGCATGAACTTCTTTAATTCCGCAGCCAGAAGCATTGTTGATGAATACGGCAGAGTGGATCAGGGCACCAAGGCTGTGGATGGGGATGCTCCCACCGCAGACAACACCAAGCTGATCTACACTCCCCAGACGACCCTCTGGAACGGCTACGACAACTTCTATGTCTTTGGCAAGGAAACCCAGGCAGAAGACAGTCTCAACCTGTGGTCCAGAGTCAGTGTCCTTCCCGCAAACAATGTTTACTATGAGGATACCTTCATCACGACGGAGGATTCCTCTACCGTGGGCATCGTCTACGCGGGAGGCTGGATGGAAACCACATCCTCCGGTGAAGCTGAAACCACGCAGCAGTGGGTCAAGGTTGATTTCGCGGACATTACCACCGGGGATACCGTTGCCATCACTATGACCAAGGACGACACCACATGGATTCTTCCCAACACCGCTTCCGGCTCCAAGGGTCAGCCCTTGGCAGATGTCACAGGAACCATTGGTGATAACACTTTGACCACTGATGCAGTGTCCGGCACAATTGCGTGGAATATCACTTCCACCGAAGGCGGCTATCATATCATGAGCGGCGAGAGCTATCTGTATGTGACTGCTGACAACAACGGTGTTCGCATTGGTACTCCACAGAGCGGCAAGGAAGGCACAGCCATTTGGAATGTAGCAAGTAATTACCTGTCTGCCAGCGATGGAACGGATACCCGTTATCTGGGTGTCTATACCAGTGCTCCTGACTGGAGATGCTACAAGAGCACAACTACCAACATTGCGGGACAGACACTGGAATTCTGGAAGCTGACAGAGGTTGCTTCCTCCGGCACTTCCAACAATTCCGGTACCAACACCGAAGATGAAAACGGCCCCGTCCACGGCTGGGTGGAAGATCTTTCCGACGATACCGGCTTTACCGACGGTTCTGCCCATGGTTTCACCGCTGTGGATCGGGACAATGTGGCAACCGCCAGCTTCCGCTTCACCGGCACAGGTGTGGATGTGTATACCTACACCGACCTGAGATCCGGTATTGTGCAGGCAGCCCTGTTGCTGTGCAACGAAGACGGCAACCCCATCAAAATGGTCAAGATCCACAACATTGATAATCTGGCAGTTTCCGGAGAGTATTATCAGATCCCCACACTGAGCTTTGAGGATTTGGACTATGGCACTTATCTGGTGAGCATCTCCGTCCTGCCCGCCGCCGCAGTAGATGAAAGCAACACGATCGTAGATGGTGTTCGTGGTACCTACTATCTGGACGGCATCCGGGTCTATAACCCCATCCAGAATTTGGAAAATGATGCCATTGTGCAGGAGGCTTATGAAAATGAGCTGAGCGCCATCTTCCAGGAGGTTCGCCAGTCCCTTATTGACACCAACAGCTTTGACGCAAACTCCGAGGATGTCAGCGGCTCTGTATTCATTGACCTGAATGGCAAGCTGGACGGCAGCGGCGAGGAAAGTGACCTGACAGACGATTTGACTCTGGAAAAAGCCTTGGGTGTTTATAAGGACTACGGCCCCAAGCATGAGGTCTATCTGGCTCCCGGTCAGGGCGTTGCCTTTAAGGTGGATGTTCAGGATGATGCCGGCTTCTACTTAGGCATCAAGTCTCCCGCCCCCGGTGTGAACATCAAAACCGCCGGAGCAGAGGTCACCGCAAGTCAGGTCACACTGACCAACGGGGCGAATGTCTCTCCTGTCGCTATTGATCACACCAGCGACCTCTATTATAAGGTCACACCCAATGAACAGGGATTGATCGTTGTCATCAACTCCGGTGACACCCTGATCTCCATTACCAAGCTCCGCAGCACCGGTTCTTCCGCAGGTATCATTTCCGCCAATACGGAAGAGTTGTCTGTCTATCTCAACGGTTTCCGCAGCGCGCCTGTGGTGGACTATGTGGAGCAGCCGGAGCAGCCTGAAATTCCGGCATCGGAACCCTCTCTGTGGGACATCATCGCACAGATTCAGAAGCTGCTGGAAGACCTGTTTGGCAGTCTGGATTCCTGGTTCAATCCATAAAGGAGGAAGAAACATGAAACAAAAATATGAAAAGCCCGCGTTTTTGGCAGAATCTTTCTCCTTGTGCCAGACGGTAGCAGCAGGGTGCGGTGTGAATGCCATCCCCTATGCGCTGCACAGCCATGCTTCTGTCTGCGCGTGGGAAACCAGACAGGATTTTTGGAATGTAGCGGAGGGCTCGTATACATCGCCCGGCGACGGTAAGTGGGACACCATCTTTACAGGAGGTCATTGTAATATTATTGTGACAACCGATGCGGAGTCCATGGTCTACGATGCCTGTTACAACAACCCTGATGGCTCTATGAAGGCGTTTTCTTCCTGAGCTGTTGGGCATTTCCTCATAACACAAAAGCCTCCTTTACCCTTTTCGGGCAGAGGGGGCTTTTTGTGAATATAGATAAGAGAGAATAGAGAAGAACAAATACATAAGAGATCAATGTATTCCCCGCGGGGGAACGATTTGGTACACCGCACATCTTAAACCTACCAATAAACCAAAATTTACCGCAAGGCATAAAAAGACGACCCGATGAGCGGTCATCCATCCATAGGCGCATCGGAGATGTTCGGCAGCAGCTCCAGACTGAGCATATAGTCCACCAGCCTCTTTGTGAGAAATTCTTTATCAGCGAAATTGTCCTCTGTGGGGCTTCTTGGGGCGAAGTGCTGGCAGACAGGGGTATCAGGTCGCTTTGTTTTTGGCTTGCTGTGGGTACAGTGTCCGCAATAAATTCGGTAGAGCCTGCCATCGTACAATATGTAGTGC
>JAZNYB010000088.1:0-2924 GCA_045594185.1 Faecousia sp.
GTATTTTGCCCGGGTGAAGTGCGACATTGTGTGTCTGGATGTGGGTCTGGAGGGCGAATTGGACTCCACCAATGTGTTCGACCCTCCTGAAGTCGCCGTTTTGTGCAATTTGGGGCTGGAGCACACCGATGTGCTGGGGCATACCATAGAAGAAATTGCCGCTGCCAAGGCAGGAATCGTGAAAAAGGGCTGTCATGTGGCAGTTTACCGGAACAGTGCCAATGTAGAAGCTGTCTACGAAGCCAAGGCAAAAAAAGAGGGCGCGGAGCTTCACTACGCCGACTTTGACAGCATCGTTCTCCATGACCACAGCTTTGCCGGTCAGCGGTTCGACTGCATGGGCTATCAGGATCTGTTCCTGCCCCTTTTGGGAGAGCATCAGTTAAGGAATGCCGCCGTGGTGCTGACTGCCATCCGGTGTCTCCGGGAGCGGGGCTGGAAGATCTCCGACAAAAATGTGCAGGAAGGTATGGCAGCCGTGTCTTGGCCCGGGCGGTTTGAGATCCTCAGCCGTGACCCCGATTTTATCGTAGACGGCGGTCACAATCCCCAGTGTCTGGAAGCTCTGGCAAAGAATGTACAGGACTATCTGGCCGACCGGGAAATTACTGCCTTGGTGGGCGTTATGGCAGATAAGGATTATGCTGCTATGTTCTCCTCTATGGCTCCTTACATCACCCGCTTCGTTACCGTTACCCCGGAAAACCCCAGAGCCATGAAAGCCCCGGTTCTCGCCGCCAATCTGGAGCGGTTCGGCAAACCTGCCACCGCCTGTGATTCCGTGGAGGAGGGCGTTGCCACTGCCATAGAGCTGGCAGGAGAGGGTGGTCTGGTTCTCGCCTTCGGAAGCCTTTATATGGTGGGCGATATCCGGGATGCCGTTATAAAGCACAAAACCCATTGATCATTTTTCCACCCTCCTGTACCCTTATGTGCAGGAGGGTGTTTTTTACGCGAAAATCAGCACCCAACTTTTCCCTTTGTGAAAAATCGGGCTTCGGGGTAAGCTAAAAGGGGACTTTCAGCTTCGGGGTTTGTCACAGCAAGCAAGAGAGTGCTATAATCGATTTGCTCCCATCTTATGACGATAAACCTCCTTTTTGGATGAAAACAGAGAGGGATATGCAAAAAGTATCCAAGGATATTGGAGTTTTTGTCTGGAACTGTCCCATTTTTTCATAAAAAATTCACAAGTGCGCTATTGACAAAACCCGGTGGGGGTAGTATATTGTATTTAGCACTCAGAAGTCACGAGTGCTAAGAAAGCAAGAGAGGAGCATCAGCCGTGGAACTGACAGAACGAAAGAAAAAGGTCTTGCAGTGCATTGTGGATCTATATGTGCAAACGGCTGAGCCGGTGGGATCCAAAGCCATTGCGGAGCTGCCGGACATGAACTACTCCTCCGCGACCATTCGCAACGAAATGGCAGACCTGACAGCGATGGGCTATTTGGAGCAGCCCCACACCTCCGCCGGGCGCATCCCATCCCCCGCAGGCTACCGGCTGTACATCGACGAGCTGATGCAGGGCTACAAGCTCAGTGTGGACGAAACCAGAGACTTAAAGACCTCCATGGAAATGAAAATGCAGGAGTTCGACAAGGTTCTGGACAAGGTGGCAAAGCTGGTGTCTCAGGCAACAGATCTTCCGGCTTATACCGTAGCCGCCCGCACCGGAGGGTTGACGGTAAAGCGGTTTGAGATCCTCATGGCAGAAGCCGGGAGCTTTATTCTGGTAGTCATGACGGATACGGAGCAGGTGAAAAACAAGCTCATCAAGCTGCCACTCAATGTGACGGAAACGGATCTAAAGCTGCTCAGTGCCGTCCTCAATGCCAGCATGACCGGAATCCCTCCGGAGCAGTTTACCGCCGAGCTGATGGACAGAGTGACCAGGAACACCGGAGCGGCTGCAAGTCTCGTTCCTGTGGTGGTGGATTTCACTGTGCAGGTGCTTCGGGGCAGACCGGATACAGAGGTCGCTCTGCGAGGTCAGGCGAGACTTTTGAGACTGCCGGAATACCGGGATGTGGATAAGGCGCAGGAGGTTCTCAGCTCTCTGGACGAGGAAACCATCTCCGGACTTCCCGCCGTTATGGGGGGAGAAAAGACCCAGATTTTGGTGGGTCCTGAAAATGTGGCACAGGAGCTGCGGGACACCTCTGTTGTTATGACAAAGTTTGACATTGGAGACGGTATGCAGGGGCTGATCGGTGTGGTCGGGCCTACCAGAATGGACTACGCCAAGGTCACCGCCCGTTTGAGCTACTTCGCGGAAAACCTATCCAAAATGTTCTCCCAGCCGGAGCAAAAGCAGCTTCCCGGTGGGGCAGAACCCATAGAAGAAAGGAAACAGGAGGCATAATGCCATGGAAGATAAAGAAATCAAAACGGAAGAAACCGTAGACACAGCCCCGGAAAAGCAGGCTGCCCCTGAGAAGGAGAAGAAAGCACCCAAGGGAAAAACCGCGAAGCTGGCAGTGCTGGAAGGGGAAGTCAAGAGCTTGCAGGAAAAGCTGGACGCGGAGCATGATGCCCATCTTCGGCTGGCGGCAGAGTTCGATAACTTCCGCAAGCGCAGCCAGAAGGAAAAGGATGCCAGCTATACCAACGGCAAGGCAGATGCCCTTTCCAAGCTCCTGCCCATTTATGACAATCTGGAAAGAGCCTTGCAGCAGCCCACAGAGGACACTGCCTTCAAAAAGGGTGTGGAGCTGACTATGACCGAGCTGCAAAAAATCTTTACCGCCTTGGGCGTAGAGGTTTTTGGCCAGCGGGGAGATGCCTTTGACCCCAACCTGCACAATGCTGTCATGCACATTGAAGACGATGCTCTGGGAGAGAACGCCATCAGTCAGGTGTTCCAGAAGGGCTTTAAGATCGGGGACAGAGTTGTCCGCTTCGCCATGGTTCAGGTGGCGAAC
>JAZNYB010000089.1:0-7742 GCA_045594185.1 Faecousia sp.
TTGGTGTATGGGATCACGGAAAATCCCATGATGTTGGTGACGAATCGTCCTATCCATTCCAAAGAGGATGTTCTGGAAACAGCTCGTCTGTATTTCTCCCGCTGGCGTATCGAAGAATACTTCCGCAGCAAAAAGGATGTGTTCAATTTTGAGAACTTCCGGGTCAGAAAGCTGAAAGCGATCAATGCACTGAACTTTTGCATAGGTATATGCATGGCGTTTCTGGGGCTGGTGACAATGAAGAAGCCCACCAACAAGCTTCACTGTGCGATCCACGAAGCGGCAGATCCGATCCGAAAAAAGGTTCACTTCCATTACTATCGGATCGCGGCAGGAATACGGGAGCTGCTCCGCTATGCAAAAACCGGGATTCGAGACTGGTTCAAGCCAATAAGGACAGACCAAAATCAATTACGATTCTCCTTGACAGCGTAAATTATCAACATGGCATCTCAGGCGCGGCTGTCTCCAACGGTCGGGTCAGCTTTGCTGTACGCATTTGACGCATTATCAGGGGAATGCCGGCACTAAAAGCATATTTGCGGGATTTGTTCGATTTTTGCCGGATTCCCGGATGGGCATTTTGGCTTTTTGCGGAAACTCAAGTGAAAATTTTACTTTTCCACACCTCCCATGACAGATGACCGGATGCAACAGGGGCCGTTTCCGGCAGTAGAGTTTCAAAACAGAAAAATTCTACCCGGAGTAGAGAGAAAAACAACCCGGTAGATAGACCTTTTTGAAAAAAAGTGGTATGTTGGAGCGGACGAATTGAAAGTGAGGCTTTCCCATGAGAAAAATGAAGATCGTTGCGGACAGCTCTGCCAATGTCACAGAGCTTGCCCATGTCCCCTTTGCCGCGGCCCCCATGAAGATCATCACTGCGGAGCGGGAATTTATAGATGATACGGCGCTGGATACAGCCGGCATGGTCCAATATTTCGATGCCTATAAGGGCAGATCCCAGACCTCCTGTCCCAACGCCTCGGATTGGCTGGAAACCTTTGGGGATGCGGATGATGTGTTCTGTGTCACCATTACCAGCGGTTTGTCCGGCAGCTACAACGCTGCCTGCACCGCCAAGGAGCTGTTTGAGACAGAAACCCCCGGGAAAAGGGTCTGTGTCATTGATTCTCTGTCCGCGGGTCCGGAGCTGCGGCTGATCATTGAAAAGCTGGAGGAATACATAGAGTCAGGGCTGCCCTATGAGGAGATTTGCAAAGAAATTCGGGCATACACCTCAAAGACCGGACTGCTGTTCATGCTGGAATCCCTGAAAAACTTTGCCGCCAATGGCAGGGTGTCTCCCGCCGTAGCGAAGATCACCGGTTTTTTGGGCATCCGCATCGTAGGAAAAGCCAGCGAAAAAGGCACTCTGGAACCTATGGACAAGTGCCGTGGAGAAAATCACTCTCTGGAAAAGATCCTGGCGCATCTCAAGGGCTTTGGCTTGAAGGAAGGCAAGGTTCGCATTGCCCACTGCTGCAACATGGCAGCGGCGGTCAAGCTGAAGGAAATGATCCTTGCGCAGTTGGAGAAGGTCAGTGTGGAAATCGGGGAGTGTCTGGGTCTGTGCAGCTATTACGCGGAAAAGGGCGGGCTGCTGGTAGGCTTTGAAAAAATGTAAAAAGGGAAGATCGGTGGCTTTCTCTAAAAAGGGAGAGCCACCTTTCCTTGACATATACACCAGGTGTTAAGAAACTGTGAAATGCCTTGACGGTGGGTTCGGGTTTTCGTATAATAATATCAGGAAAAAACAGGAGGGGAGCATATGGAAAATCTGCCCATTGGGGATCTGGGGCTGACCCCGGCTCGTTTGGCTGCCCTTTGCGCGGGGGGCATGGAGGACATTTTGGGGCATATGAAGCAGTTAAAAGCCCTTATGAGCCGCTATCGCAGTGCCATGATGGAGGTTGAAACAAAATTCAAGGTTCTCAACGAAGAATTTTCTCAGGAAAATGACCGCAATCCCATCGAAAGCATCCGCACCCGCTTAAAATCCATGGAAAGCATTGTGGAAAAGCTGCGGCGGAGAAATCTCCCTCTGACAGTGGACTCCATCCGGGAGAACCTGAACGATGTGGCAGGGGTTCGGGTGATATGCCCCTTTGTGGATGATATTTATTTGTTGGTGGACTGCCTGCTGCGGCAAAACGATGTGACCATCCTGCAAATCAAGGATTATATCAAGCACCCAAAGGACAACGGCTATCGCAGCCTGCATCTGATCATCTCTGTGCCGGTGTTTTTGAAAGAGGTCACCTGTCATGTAAAGGTGGAGGTGCAGCTTCGTACCATCGCCATGGACTTTTGGGCAAGTCTGGAGCATCAGCTTCGGTACAAAAAGGACATTCCCGTGGGGCTGGGGGAAAAGCTGGCGGTGGATCTGAAGGAATGTGCCGACATCAGCACCATGCTGGATCAACGGATGCAGGACATTAAGGACAGAATGGAGCAGGCGTGGGATGAAGAAAAGTAAGCCTTGGAGCAAAGGGCAAAAAGTGATCATGGGGCTTTTGTCCCTGTTTTTGATCCTGTGCCTGATTGCGGGCATCGGCGCATTGCGGGGGCGGTTCGATTTTACCGTGAGCCATTATACGGTTTCTTCCCGGAAGCTTACAGACAACTTCCGGGTTGTGCAGCTTTCCGATCTGCACAACCGGGAATACGGCGAAAACAATATCCAGCTTTTGGATGCGGTCAGAGAACAAAATCCTGATCTGATCCTGTTTACGGGAGATCTCATTGTAGAACGCCAGCCGGAGAGAGAGCCCGCTCTGGCACTTTTGGAGGAGCTTACAAAAATTGCCCCGGTCTATGTGTCTCTGGGCAATCATGAGATAGAGTACACAGACCGTTTTGACAAGGATTTTCTGACCCGCATAGAAAACACCGGCGCAAGATTGCTGGAAAGAGAATATGTGGATCTGGAGGTCAAAGGGCAGAAGCTTCGTCTGGGTGGGATTTTTGGCTACTGTCTGCCGGCAAAATATCTGCAAACCGGAGAAGCGGATCGGGAGGAGTGCGACTTTCTGTGGGACTTCCAGAATACGGAAAGGCACACCATCCTTATGTGCCATATGCCTGTATGCTGGCTCACCAACGGTTCTCTGGATGCGTGGGAGGTAGACACCGTTTTTTCCGGACACGCCCACGGCGGACAGGTGCGGCTTCCTCTTGTGGGCGGCATCTATGCCCCGGATCAGGGATTCTTCCCCGGCTGGGTGGAGGGAGATACCGTCTCTCAGAATGGGCAAAAGCATCTGATCATCTCCCGTGGTCTGGGCTCCAGTGTGCCCCTTCCCAGAATTTTCAATGTGCCGGAGCTGGTGGTAACAGATTTCACTCCGGCGGAATAAAAAATTGATCCCGCACAGCTTGCTTTAGCCGTGCGGGACTCGTTATTTTACTTACCGGACATACTCGATAATGACCCGGCGGTTGGGCTCGGTGCCGGTGGAATGGGTGGTGATGTTATCCATATCCTGCAGGGCAGCATGGATCACATGACGCTCATAGGCGTTCATAGGCTCTAAGGTGGTACGGCGGCGAACCTTCAAAACCTGCTGCGCCTTCTTCCGGGCATAGCGGCGCAGGGAATCCTCCCGCTTCACACGGTAGTCCTCCGCGTCCACACTGATGCGGATGTGGCCTTCCTGTGTGCGGTTAATGGCGTAGTTCACCAAATGCTGAATGGCATCCAGCGTTTCACCCCGGCGGCCAATGAGCATACCCAGCTCCTGACCCACCAGCTCTACCCCATAGCTGTTCTCGCCGGTCTTTTCCGCATGGGGAACAGCATCGGAGCCCATATGCTCCATAAGACCTTTCAGGAAGCTCTCAATGGATGCCTCCACACTGCCTTCGGCGGCGGGAGCATAGACCTTGGGCTCTTTTACTTCCTTAGGCTCTCTGGGCTCTTTCACTTCTTTAGGCTCTCTGGGTTCTTTTGCCTTCTTGGGCTCCTGGGGCTTGCGCTCGGGCTTCTGCCTGGGGGCTTCTGCCTTTTGCGCCGGCTTGGGAGCTTCAGCCTTCTGAACGGGCTTGGGAGCTTCAGGCTTCTGAACAGGCTTGGGGGGTTCTGCATGAAGGGCGGGAGCGGTCTTGGGTGTCTCTGCCTTTTTGGGCTTGCTCCGGGAAGCGGAGGACAGGGCGGCGGCAGGCTTGGGATCGGGGACTTCGTAGGTCACTTCCACCTTACAGGGGCGCGCGCCAATGCCAAACAGACCGGCCTTGGGTCGCTCCAAAAGCTGAATGGTCACATCCTCCTGCTCCAGACCCAGCTCTTTCAGAGCAGCCTGTACCGCAGCATCAAAATCTTTGCCGGTTGCGATAAATTTCTTTTCCATATCTTACTCCTCAGTATCAGTGCGTCTGCCATAGCGATCGGGATCGTATGCCCGACCCTTGCAGAAGGGCCGCTCAGGGTCGCCGGAAAGAGGGGCATCTTCCCCTACGGGGCTGTTTGCCTTCCGGGCAGCGGCAAGTTCCTGCTCTCTTTGAGCCTGCTGCTTGTTTTGCAGCTTCTTCTTGCTGGTGTTGGTGGTGATGCCGTCGGGATTTTCCGCTCTGCGCTGGGCGCGGATACGCTCCCGCTCAGCCTGCGCGGCAGCTTTCTCAGCGGCTACACGGCGCTTAATGTCGTCCTCATCCGCATACACCTTTTTGTAGTGCTTCGTCAAAATGACATCCTGGATCATGCCAAAAATATTCTGGCTGAGCCAATACAGCGACAGGGCGCAGGGGTAGCTGAAGCCGATGAACAGGGTGATCAAAGGCATCATCAGCATCATGGACTTGTTGGAGCCGGCGGCAGTCTTTGCGGCGGCTTCGTCCATCTCTCCGTTTTCGTCTGTAACGACCTTGGCGTTCATCTTCTGAGTGATGAGCATGGTCAAAATGTTGGAGCCGGCGGAGATCACGGGGATCAGGAAGCCGCCGATAACGCTCAGGCTCAGAGTCCATGTCCAGAATCTCCAGTTGGGGATCTGGCTCAGGTCAATGCCCAGGAAGTTAAAATTCAGGCTTTCCAGAGTTTTGCCAGCCAGCTCAGGAATTGCTTCTACAAGCTGGGGGGCATACTCGGAAAGATGCGCCGCGGCCACAAGCTGATCATAAATGCGGTTTTTGCCGAAGGCGTCGGGAATCAGGTTTTTCATTGTCTCGACGATGGCGGCAGACTCCTCCGCGGAGAAGTGGAGCATATAGGTAATAGGCTCCCGGATAACATAGAAAAGAGGGAACAGGAGCAGCATGGGAAGCAGCATCCACAGGCAGCCTCCGAACATACTCACGCCTTCCTCTTTATAGAGCTTTTGGACCTCCATGTTTGCCTTGTTCTGGTCATCGGGATACTTGTCCTGAATCGCCTTGGCAAGAGGAGCCAAACGGGTCATTGCCATGGTGGATTTCTTGCTCTTGGCACTTGCGGGAAGCAGGATCAGCTTGATAAGCAAAGAAAACAGAATCAGGGCAAGACCATAGTTGCCGGCAAACTGATACAAGAAATCCAGCAGCCAGCCAAAGGGGATCTTTACAATATCCCCCAAACCAAATGCGAGAATCATAATATTCCTCCAAATTCAGGGAACGGGATCGTAGTAATCGCCTTTATAAAAGGGATTACACCGTAACAATCGCCGCAGAGCCAAATAGCCGCCCCGCAGCGCGCCATATTTGCCGATGGCCTCCAACGCGTATTGCGAGCAGGTGGGGGAGAATCGGCAGCAAGGGGGAAACAGGGGGGAAATAAAACGCCGGTAGAAGCGAATGAGAAGCAGCAAGATCGTTTTCATGGGGTTTCCTCACGCAAAATATCCAGTCTCCCCGCCAAGGAGAGATAGGCCTGCTCCAGTTGCCGGTAGCTTGCATCCACGGCGGCACTTCTTGCCACCACCACCAGGTCATAGCCCGGCTTAAACTGCCCTTCATGGAGACGGTAAATTTCACGGAGCCGTCTGCGCAGGCGGTTGCGGACAACTGCTTTGCCCAGCTTTTTCCCCGCGGTAATGCCCACCCGGTTTCCCGGAGAGCGGTTACGCCGGCAGTACAGGGCAAGATACCGGTTGGCTGCCTGATCGCCATTACGATACAGGCGGCGGAAAATGTGATTCAATTTTAGAGGCTTGGAAAATTCCATACAGCACTCCTTCCGGAAACAAGGCAGAGGAAACAAACCTTCCAAATAGGAAAAACCCCCCGACCGCACAATGGTAAGCCGGGGCGTGAGCTTTTCTGAAAAGCCCAAAAATAAAAGGCGAGGGGGCGAACAGACTCTCTCCATTCACCCCCGCTGCAATCTCGTCTTAAGATGGCGTTATTCCCCATTCATGGGCGCCCGGGGACTCAGGCAGACAGAACCTTGCGGCCCTTGGCACGACGACGGGCCAGAACCTTGCGGCCATTAGCGGTAGCCATTCTCTCACGGAAACCATGAACCTTAGCTCTATGACGCTTTCTGGGCTGATAGGTACGCTTCATTCGGGATAACACCTCCTGTCAAAATGATGCTCAACAGCCGTTTCCGGCCGCAGCGAGTCGAAATAAAACTAGCCCAATTGAGCAGTGTACCCGGCTATTATATCGCAAAACCAGCGGAAGGTCAACTGTTTTTTTGAAAAAAGTTCCGTTTTGTGCCTCGGTCACTTTCGGAAGGAAACGCAGCCTTCCGTTCTTCCCGGGGGGCGTTTGCTTTGACGGGTGACTTTAGAGCAGTTTGTTCCAAAATTCTGTCATTACCCATTGTGTTTTTGTGCCATATGCTATATAATAAAATGGTATGAGTACCACCCCCAAACTGATTCGGAGGTAAAAAACATGAATCTCAACGCACAGATTTTCGAGCTGGACAAGTCTTTGCCGGAATATCCCGCTTTTCTGCCCGGCATCCGCAGAGCTCCCCGGAGAGAATCCGCTTTAAGCCAATCCGACCGGGAAACCGCCATTGCCAACGCTCTGCGCTATATCCCCAAGGAGCATCACCGCCAAATGGCAGAAGAATTTGCCAAAGAGCTGGATGAGCATGGGCGTATTTACGGCTACCGCTTCCGTCCCGCAGGCGCGCTGAAGGGCAAGCCCATTGACCAGTACAAGGGCAACTGCACGGAAGGTAAAGCCATGCAGGTCATGATCGACAACAATCTGGATTTCGATGTAGCCCTGTACCCTTATGAACTGGTTACTTATGGCGAAACAGGTCAGGTCTGCCAGAACTGGATGCAGTACCGCCTGATCAAGAAATACTTGGAGGCCCTCACCGACGAGCAGACCTTGGTGGTCATGTCGGGCCATCCTCTGGGTCTGTTCCGCAGCCACAAGCTGGCACCCAGAGTGATCATTACCAACGGTCTGATGGTGGGTCTGTTTGACAATCAGGCGGACTTCAACCGTGCCGCCGCTTTGGGCGTTGCCAACTATGGTCAGATGACCGCCGGCGGCTGGATGTACATTGGGCCTCAGGGCATCGTCCACGGCACATTCAACACCCTGCTCAACGCCGGACGGCTGGTTCTGGGCGTTCCCAAGGACGGAGACTTGGCAGGAAAGCTCTATGTCACCTCCGGTTTGGGTGGTATGTCCGGGGCGCAGGGTAAAGCGGCAGAAATTGCCGGAGCAGTGTCCATCATTGCGGAAGTGGATATGTCCCGGATCCAGACCCGGTATACCCAGGGCTGGGTCAGCAAGGTGACTGAAAGTATGCCTGAGGCTCTGACTTGGGCAAAGGAAAAGCTGGCAGCCAAAGA
>JAZNYB010000090.1:0-3099 GCA_045594185.1 Faecousia sp.
GTGTCCGTGGGGTCGATGCCGTCAAACATGGCACGGATGCGCACCATGGCAGTAAGCAGATAGGGCAAAAGCACACCTGCCACAAGGCACAGGCAGATCTTGTCAAAACTGAGCTTGGCATGGCTTGCCAGCATCTCGGCAAAAAGCACCACCAGATACACCATGATACCAAGAGCGGCAATATTGCTGTTCTTGCTCAAGCTCCAGAAGGAAATCAGAATTGCCATAGCCATGGAATAGATGACCAAACGGTTATGCTTCACCAGTCCTGTGCCGTACAGCAGCTCAAAGGCGGCAACGGCGGCGGCAAGGCCAAAGAGCAGCGCAGTCCCCCAGGCGGGAAGCACCAGCACCACGATCAAAAACAGGGGCAGCAGCACTGCCGCGGAAATAATTCTTGTTTTCATATCTATTTCGCTCCTCCAAACCTCCGGTTTCGGCGGTGGAATTGTTCGATTGCGTGATCCAAGTCCTTAGGGGAGAAATCCGGCCACAGGACATCCATAAACACATATTCCGAATAAGCGGACTGCCACAAAAGGAAATTGCTGATCCTTTGCTCTCCGGAGGGTCGGATGATCAGCTCCGGGTCGGGGACATCCGCAGAGTACAAATACCGGGAAAAAGCTTCTTCCGTCAATTCTTCCGGGTTCTTCTCCCCCCGGGCGACCTCACTCGCGTATTTCCTGACTGCCCGGACGATCTCGTCTCTGCCGCCGTAGTTCAGGCAGAAATTCACCTGTCCCTGTGTGTATTCCTTGGAGCGTTCCTCCGTATCCCGGCACATTTTCTCCAATTCCGGGCTCAGGCGGGACAGGTCACCGAAAAAGACAAACCGCACCTGATTCTTTTCCATATCCCGCAGGGCTTCTCCCAGGTACTTTTCCAGAAGCCCCATGATCCCCGCCACTTCCTCCTGAGATCGTTTCCAGTTCTCCGTGGAAAAGGCATAGACCGTGAGATATTTTACCCCGATCTCACGGCAATAATTGACGATGCGGCGAAAGCTCTCCACTCCCGCGGTATGACCGGCGGTGCGGGGCAGTCCCCTTTTTTTCGCCCAACGACCGTTGCCGTCCATAATGATGGCAATGTGCTGGGGCGGGGGCAGCACCGGCTTTTGTTTTCTTTGAAATAATCTCATAATACAAGCGATACCCCTTTTTGCGACACAAGGGCGAGGTTTCCCCCGCCCTTTTTGGCGTTTTGCGGGAACGAGCCAAATTAAATGGCCATCAGTTCCTTTTCCTTCACGGCGCAGATCTCGTCCACCTTCTTGATATACTTGTCGGTGATCTCCTGCAGATCCTTTTCCGCCTTCTTCTGGTCATCCTCGGTGATCTCGCTCTTTTTCTTCAGAGCCTTGATGTAGTCCATGGCATCCCGGCGAATGTTCCGCAGGGCGACCTTGGATTCCTCGGCATACTTGCGAACCTGCTTGGTCAGGTCACGGCGGCGTTCCTCCGTAAGCTGGGGGAACACCAGACGGATCACTCTGCCGTCATTCTGGGGGTTGATGCCCAGATCGGAGACCTGAATCGCCTTCTGGATATCCTTCAGGAGCTTGGCATCCCAAGGCTGGATCACCAAAGTGCGGGCATCGGGGGAAGAAATGTTGGCAACGGATGCCAGAGAAGATGCTACTCCATAATATTCCACAGTGATCCTGTCCAGAACCTTGGGGTTGGCACGACCGGCACGAACCGCGTCAAAATTGTCCTGCAAAACATCCAGAGTCTTGTCCATCTTCCGGGTAAATTCCTTGAAATCAACAGTCATTGTTTTAGTCCTCCTTAACGATCGTTCCGATATTCTCTCCCTGAAGCACCCGGATAATGTTTTCCGGATCTTTCAGTTCAAATACAATAATGGGCATATGGTTGTCCATAGCCAAAGTCATGGCGGTGGTGTCTGTTGCCTGCAGGTGGCGGGCAAGCACCTGGTCATAGGTCAGCCGGTCAAAGCGCACCGCGTTGGGGTCTTTCCGGGGATCGGCTGAATACACGCCGTCCACATTCTTAGCCAAAAGGATGGCATCGGCTTCGATCTCCACCCCCCGAAGCACCGCTCCGGTATCTGTGGAGAAATAGGGATTGCCTGTGCCGCAGCAGAAGAAAACCACCTTCCCTTCCGTGAGATAACGCTCTGCCAGATCCCGGGTGAAATACTCAGCAAACTTAGGCATTTCCACCGCGGACAGCACCCGGCTGGGAACACCTCTTTTTTCCATGGCATCGGCTACGGCGATACAGTTCATAGCCGTTGCCAGCATACCCATGGAATCGGCATGGCTGCGCTGCATTTTGTCCGCGCCATCCTTCACGCCCCGCCAGAAATTGCCGCCGCCGATAACAACGCCCACCTCGACACCCATGGCTTGGCAAGCCTTGATGGTGTCGCAGACCGCACCGATGACAGAAAAGTCAAGGCCCGTATGCTTCTCGCCGGCAAGGGCTTCTCCGGACAGCTTTAACAGGATTCTTTTGTACCGAAGCTGGGACATGGGAATCCACTCCTTTCTCTATGTTCAGCTTTCAGAGATCTAACGCTTCTCCTATTTTATAATAACTTTGCCCGATTGACAACTGCTATTTTCTCTTTTTCTCAATGTTTTCCGAAATTTCATATTTTACACCGGGATTCCCTCCCCTGTTTCCCCTCTTTTTTCCTCCGGAGCAGGGGGGTGAGCCTGTGTCATGGGTTAGAGGATATAGGTATTCGCCCTGTATACTGGGGTCATCAGGTGAAAAAGCATCTGTCATACAAATCAAACAAAGGAGGAATCACTGTGGCAGTGAAACGGATCGTGTCCACCGACTTTTGGACAGACGGAAAGGTGGACGAATTTTCCCCGGAGGACAAGTATTTCATGCTCTGGCTTCTCACCAACCCCTTTACCACCCAGTTGGGTATTTACGAGCTCAGCATCAAGCAGGCAGCCTTCCAGTTGGGCTGGAGCATGGAGGGAGTAAGAGCCGCCCTCCAGCGGTTTCAAGCCCAATATAACATGATCATCTTCTCTGAGGATACCAGAGAGGTGGCGATCAAAAATTATCTCCGCCATTCCGTGGTCAAGGGCGGTAAGCCTGTGGAGGATTG
>JAZNYB010000091.1:0-8331 GCA_045594185.1 Faecousia sp.
GACCGTTTTCTTCGTAGATGCCGTTCTTTACACCTTCATAGGGAACCCAGGTGATGTTGCCGCCCTCGCCGAGGCGCTCCATGGCCTCCTCAGTCCAGGTGATGTTGCCTGCGGGATAGTAGGCAGTGGCAGTGCGGTCAGCCATGATTCCCGATCCGGTCAGAGCATTACCCTGGAAAACGATTTCTGTCACATTGACGGGTATTTGCTCAATCCATACAACGCTATCAGGAATTACCATTTTGGTCAGGTTGATTGCATTGTCGGAGAAGGTGCGGGTGTAGAAACCGGTAATACCGTCAGCAATAACAAGATTGGTAATACTACTTTCCAAGCCCAGCCAAGGTATATCAAAGTAATAGACAGGTACACTCATATTTCCTGTTCCCAAAACATAGAATGTGCCGGTTTCCTCGTCGAAGCTCCACAGCGCATCGTCGCCGCATTCATACAATTCGTCATGAGGATCCTCCTCATAGGAAATCCAATGATCCATGCTGATGCCCGCATTCTTGCACTGTTGCGCAAAGGCATTCCAGCTTTCTGTAGCAGGATGCTGAACCCACTTATAATTCAGTATAGAGTCGGTGGTCACACCCTCCGGAACATCCCCATAGAAGGTAATGATCTGTACAAAGGACTCACCAAAGGGATCTTCCATGTAAGTTACACCGGCAGGGATATCCGGATAACGCACACCGCGGCAATCATAGAAAGCGTTTTTCTCAATGGTGGTCACGGAATCGGGAATCTCCACTGCTAACGGATTGCAGCGCATGAAAGCACCTTCTTCGATGCGGATCAGGGTTTCAGGGAGTTTCAGAATGAAGAATCTGTCAGTCCCATCATCGGAGGAATATACCTCTTTTGCTTCACCGAAGCCATAGAAAGCATACTTGCCAATACTGGTAATACCTTCCTGAATATCCACAGTCTCGATCTTGTCCTTCAGAGCATACCAGGGAGCAAAGCCTGGGGCGTAGTCTGCCATTTCGCCAACGCCAAAAATGGTCAGCGTTGCGGTTTCCTCTTCAAAGCTCCACTTGGCATTCTCGCCGCAGGTGCCGTTGGGAAGGGTGGGGTCTTCATGGGGTTCATAAGCAACCCAGGTGATGTCGCTGCCGTAGCTTTCCATGACCTCAGGTGTCCAGGTGGGGTTATTTGCGGGGTAGTAGATGGTAGATCCAAAGGAAGGTACGCTGTGCAGTCGATTTTCTACAAGCGTAGGCGCATCTCCCCGGAAGATCATCTCCGTCAATCCACAACAATGAAAAGCAGAAACGGATAAGCTGGTTATGCTGGCGGGAATTACAACACTGGTGAGCTTGTCCAGTGCGTAGAACACATAGCTTCCAATGCCGGTGATGCCCTCTGCGATCTCAACATTGGTTACCTCCATACCATCCCAGAACGATTCCGACCCACCACCGGCTTCATAGCTGATTGTGTCGCCGGTTCCGAAGATATAGAATGTGCCGGTCGTTTCGTCAAAGCGCCACTTAGCGTTTTCGCCAAAGGGGCCATGAGGAAGGGCGGGGTTCTCGTGGGGTTCGTAGGCAACCCAGGTGATCTCGCCGCCGTAGTTTTGCATGACTTCCTCTGTCCAGGTGATGTTGCCTGCGGGATAATAAGCAGTGGTTGTTACGCCCTCAAAGGCAAGCTCGTCCATGGTGGGGGCGTTGCCCTCAAAGATGATCTCGCCTACCTCAGTGCTGCTGTAACTGCTGATATAGCCAAAAAGTCTTGCCTCAATGGTGGTCACGCCTGCGGGAATGGTAAGGGATTGCAAATCGGTGGAAAGCTCCAGTACACGCGATTTCAGAACAGACGTGCCGGAAGGAAGGGTGATCTTTGTCAGAGCAGGATTGGCACCAAAGGCACCCTCGCCCATGCTGCTCACAGAATCCGGGATCACGATTTCGGGAACAGGACAGCCCCAGAAGGCATAATCCCCGATGGTCTTGATGCCATCGCCCAGGGTCAGGGCAGTCATACCCCAGCAATACTGGAAAGCCTCCGCCCCAATGCTCTGGACACTGCCCGGAATGTTGATTTCAGGCAGATTCTCGCATCGATAGAACGCGCTGTCTCCGATTCTGGCAACGCTGTCTGCCAAAGTGACAGCAGTGAGGGTATTGCAGTTTGCAAGTGCCTTGTTGCCGATGCCTGTCACGCCATCCTCCACAACAAGGGAAGTGATCTCCACCAGGGTTTGCCGCCAGGGGGCATCTACATAGGATTCATAATCATACATATCCCCGGTGCCGGAGATGGTAAGAACCCCTGTCTCTCCGTCCAGGCTCCAAGTGAGATTTTCACCGCAGATGCCGCTGGGAGAGGGGTCATCGGTGTAGGGAATCATGGTAACCGTGGAACCAGATCCTTCTTCATTGTCTGCCTCTTTGCTCAGGCGCACAAATTCTTCCCAGGATTCGTTGCCGGCGGGATAGTAATAGGTGCCATGGAAGTTATAGACCCAGAACTGCAGACCCTGAGGAACATCGCCCATAAAGACCAGTTTCAGGTTGGTGCAGTATTCCAGAGGATTGTTCATAACCTTTACGCTGGCAGGAATCGTCACTCTGGGCAGATGGCCGTTATAGGCAAGGGCGTAGTCGTCAATTATCTCAAGACCTTCGGGTAAAATCAGTTCCTCCAGGCTGGAACACCAGGTAAGAGCCCACTGCCCAATCCGGGTCACGCCTACAGGGATGGAGATGTTTTTGAGCTGCTTATAGCTTTCGAAAGCATAGTCACCGATGCTGGTGATGCCTTCCTCGATGACTACAGCCGTAATCGCATCCTTATAATCCGCCCAGGGAGGGGGAGCATTATGGGCAAAGTCTTCCATATCCCCGGTGCCGGAAATGGTCAGGGTGCCGGTTTCCTCGTCAAAGCTCCAGGTGGCATTTTCACCGCAGGGACGGTCATAGGCGACCCAAGTGATCTCGGCACCATTTCCAAGCCGCTCCATGGCTCCTGCTGTCCAGGAGGAATTTCTTGTGGGGTAATAAGCAGTGGCAGTAACGCCGTCAAATACGGATTCATCCTCTCCACTTGCGGGGGCGTTTCCGCAGAAGGTGATCTCTGTCAAGCCGCTGTTAGAAAAAGCGGCGTTTCCGATGGTGGATATATTGGCAGGAATCTCAATGGAGGTAAGCTGAGAGCAATTGTAGAAGCAGAATGGACCGATGCCGGTAATATTGGGAGCAAATTTCACGTTGGTGATCTCACTCTGGTGGCTCCTCCACAGAATATCTCCATAGTAGCCGAAATTGGTAGTGATTCCGCTGCCCCAGAAATAGATCGTGCCGGTTTCTTCCTCGAAGCCCCAGATACAGCTCTCCGCAGACGCGCCCACCATATAAGGCTCGGATTCGTAGGGAATCCAGCCATACAGCTCAGTCCCTGCCTCCTGGCACTGCTGGATGTAGCTTGTCCAGTTTTCTGTGGCAGGATAATGCACCCAGTCGAAATACCAGGCAGAATCGGTGGTCAAGCCCTCCGGCAGATCTCCCAGGAAGGTGATCACCACCATGCCGCAGTTCGCAAAGGCCTCCTCCATATGGGTCACGGTTGCCGGAATTTCCACCCGATACATTTCTGTGCAATAAGCGAAGGCTCCCTCGCCAATGGAGGTCACGGAGGAGGGAATATCCAGGTTCCAAAGACCGCAGGATGCGAAGGCATAGCTTCTGATAGAGGTCACAGTGGAGGGGATATCCAGGCTCGTAATATTGCAGTCCTTGAAGGCGTAGCTTCCGATGGAGGTAATTCCCTCCGAAATAACCAGCTTCGTAACATCTTCCCGGTAGCTGTACCAGGGAGCGAGGTTTTCCGTTTCAGCACCGTACAGATCGTCGGTATAGTCATACATATCTCCGGTGCCGGAGATGGTCATGGTTCCGGTTGCTGCATCAAAGCTCCATGTGGCATTCTCGCCGCAGGAGCCGCCGGTTGCCGTTTCTTCCGCCCTTGCCGCCGTTGGCATGATACTGAATATCATACACACAGCCAAAAGCAGAGACAAAATTCGTTTGCTCATATGTACTCGCACTCCTCTTATTTTACTTTATGGCATATTCTGCCAATCTACGGATAACCATACCACGGTATCGGACTAAAGTCAAGGAAAACAGCCGTGTTTCCGGCGAAAACAAGGAAGCAGCACCCCCCAAAGGTGGAGAGTGCTGCCGTTTTCAATTGGAGGAAACCCCCAGCTTTTGGCGAAGGAGCTTCCAGCGAAGGCTTACCCAGGCATCGTAGGCGGCGCAGCTCTCCGTGTCCTTGCAGTATTTCCCAAAGGCGCAGCGCGCACACGGGCCTTTTTCCACAAACTCCCGGATCAGCACCGGGCTGTCATATCGCCACACATTCTTTTTCTCCTTCTTCTCAGAGGGATAGCGCAGCATTTGCCAGCGGCGGTAGCGATTCCAGCAGCGGTTCAGCCACAGACGGTAATCCCGGCACTGGGTATAGTTGCACATCCGGTGACACCCCTCACAGGGGGAGATGCTTTGGGCGCATGGTGTTTTTTTCATTGGTATCTGCCCCTTTCCCCCAAAGAACCGTGGCAGTCAGCCCTGTCTCCCTCTCTGATGACCCGGAGCACACGCTCCCCCGCCCAAAGGTCAGGCTGCTCCCGGTTCGTAATATCCGGCTTTTCTCCCCTGACCGGCATCCAGCTCACCTGAATATCTCCCAAATGTCCCCGGTTTGCCTCGCCCAAAAAGGCTTTGATGGCTGCGGCACGAAGGCTCATGGCTTCCCGCGCCTCCCGCATCCGTTCCTGCCAGCGGAGATAGTCGTGAAGCTGGAGAGAAATGGGGCTTAAGTCCACAGAAGTCTCTTTTTCTCCCGTGTACATCCGCTCCAGAGTTCGGTGGGTGGACACAGAGCCGTCGGGAAGGGGAGGACACTGCTGGGTGACCCGCCGCCAGAATTGGGCTTCCCCCTGAGCAAGACACCGAAGCTCGTCCGGGTCGGCTTCAAATTCAAAGATCCGAAGCTCCTTGCGCAAAACCAGCACCGCTAAGTA
Source organism: Faecousia sp. (assembly GCA_045594185.1). Taxonomy (GTDB): domain Bacteria; phylum Bacillota; class Clostridia; order Oscillospirales; family Oscillospiraceae; genus Faecousia. The sequence goes on from JAZNYB010000091.1 coordinate 5,039, forward strand.
CCATTTCTTTCGCCCTGTGACCATCATGCGGTGAAGACACGGATAGTAGAAGTCTTTGGGATAGGCTTTTCCCCGGAAGCGGCTGAGAGACAGGTGGGACACACATTCGCAGGTCAGCCCAGCGTTTTCTCCCAAGACAAGATGATGGATGACCGCATAAGAATTGGGGTATGAAGCATTGTATAAAAGGGCATCCACCTGCCGCACAGCCTTCCCTGTTTCTTCCGTGAAACGCCGGGCGATATAGCTCCGGTTGTCCCGGCTGAACCGCTCCGCTTCCCCGGCTTCCTCCGGGGGTATTTTTCCTGCTTTTTCTGCCCATAAAGTAAACGCGCTTTTGTGGGGGTCAGCACCAAAAATGGCGGCGCAGTCCTCCGGGCTCAAGGCACTGCCTTCCAGCTCCTTTCTGCGCTGCGCTCCCAGCCGGCGCAGAAGTGTTCTTTCCGTTTTCATTGGTCGTCCTCCTCCTCATACTTTTTCTCAAGCTGCCGATACAGGGCGCATTGGGTATAAGGCCCCATACAAAGCCGCTGCATATGCTCCATCCTTCTTCGCAGGGAGGTGAAGCTGGTGGTGATGCTGCTGTATTGCCACAGCCCCTCGCACCGCACATTCCTTCCGTCATTGAACAAATAAAAGGGGCATTGTACATTGACGGAATCCCAACTGGTTGCCATAGCCCGCACTTCCTTTCTTCTGTGCAAATATTCGCACCTTTATTTTGTTATACTCAGATAACCTCCAAAAAACCCTGCCAAATAGAAAATAACAGTTGATTTTAGTAATCTCTTATGCTATGCTGTAAGGGAAATTATTGGGAGGGTTGATTACCTGAGTAACTTGTGTACCCCCATTATAAAGCTACTTTGGTAACTTGTCAACCCCATAATCATATACTTTTGTAATCTCTCTTTTCACAGGGAAACAGGAGGGGAATTTTATGTTCTTTGAGATTTTTTCCGGGCTGTGTCGGGAAGCCGGGATCAGCACCTACCGGGCGTGTACGGATGTGGGTCTGAACCGGGCGGCTGTCGCGAAATGGAAGAACGGCGCGACACCCAACGGCACCACCGTGGCAAAGCTGGCGGCATATTTTAATGTATCCGTGGGCTATCTTTTGGGAACGGAGGAAGCTGTGCCTCCGGCAAAGGTCAGCGACGAGGATATTAAGTTCGCTCTTTTCGGTGGCGAAGGGGAGATCACGGACGAAATGTACGCCGAGGTCAAGAGCTTTGCCGCTTTTGTGAAAAAACGGGAACAGGAAAAGAAGGGATAGCCTATGACAGATACCCGGGGGCTATATGCCCTGGCGGAATCCGCTGGGATTCCCATTATCCATTTTCCCTTGCCGCAGACAGGCTCTCTGTCCATCCAGACGGAGGATATGGAGTGCTTTATCGGCATGGATGAAGCCATTTTGCTGCGGGAACGGGACAAAAAGGTGCATCTTGCCCATGAGCTGGGGCACTGCATGACCGGCAGCTTTTATAACCGCTATGCCAGTCGGGATTTCCGGGGCAAGCGGGAGAATCAGGCAGACAAGTGGGCGGTGGAGCATCTCATTTCCCCGGAGGAGCTGGACAATGCCGTTGCCGTGGGCTGCACAGACCTGTGGAGTCTGGCGGAGCATTTTTCCGTAACGGAGGAGTTCATGCGCAAGGTGGTCTGCTGGTATACCCACGGCAATCTGGCCGCGGAATTGTATTTTTAGAAAAGACTGACAAATTTTGGTTTGGCGGGCTGTTCCCTACGGAGTTTTAATAAGCCTGTCTTATAAATCGAAATGATGATCTCTCATACAGAAACAAAAAACACCGGGAGGAAAGAGGTGTGATCTTTGGGCAAAAACGATTTTTTTAAGATGCTGGAACAGATTTTGGATCAGGTTTTTGAGGATGAGCCTGTGCCATTTCAAGCTGAGCGACCCGCCCGGAGCGCAGCTTCTCCCCGGTCTGCGCCTTATTCCCGTGCCGGTAAGTCCTCCCCCAAAAAGGGAAAGCTGCCCTCTTTGCTTGTGGCTGCCCGGTCTTTGGAAAGGAATTACACCTATGGCAGGCAAACCCGGGAAGCCCTCTTTTTGCAGCAGGCAAAGCTTCTGGAAAAATATGAGGATGACTATGTTTACAGGGGTCGTTCGAACTCTTATTATTATTATTGCCCCACCTATCAAACACTTTCCGATGGGGAGCTGCGGGCATACTTCTCCTGGCGAACCAAGCTGCGCAACGGAAACTATACCGAGGCATCTCCGGCATTCCTTTTTTTATACATTTACGAAATTCTGAATCAGGTGGGCGTAAGCGACCCGGAGGACGGATACCGAAAGCTGGAGCGGCTTCTGCCATACACAGACGATACAGACTTTGCGCTTTACGGTGATTTGCGGCAGTGGATTCTGGATTATGTGGTATACTACGGACTGGATTCCCGGTATATCAAAGATTATCCCCACATAGCCGCTTCCGGGAAGATCGGGATTTTGGAGGATGTCCAAAACCGGGAAACGGAAGAAGTGATCCGGGCGGTAAAAGCACTGTCCACCAAATGGCTGGAGCGTTCCAGGTTCTATGGGGCGTACAGGGAGGATATGGACACCGTGATCCACCGGGTGCTGTGCCGGGTCAGCCAGCATTACGCCACCCGGTGCAAAAAGACCATGACGGAGCAATTTTTCGGTGGGTTTTTACCCCGCTATACCCGTCTGTTCCCATCCGCCGTTTTCTGCGACCCTCTGAAACGGAGGGACTACCAATACAGCGTCAACAGCCGTTTTGTCTATCGGTGCAGCAAAGGAAGCTGGTCGCTTCTGTGCCATGAAGCGGCAGGTCAACAATGCTCCAAGCTGGGAGAGCTTCTGAAATCCATTGATGCCATTATGCGTCAGGAATACAATCATGGACACCCCATCAAGCTGGGAACGGAAACCAAATGGATGCTGAAGATCATCCGGGAGGAAGTTCAGACCCTTTTAACAGAAAAGCAGGAAAAAGCAAAGGCAGCGGAAGCCCTGAAAAAAGAAAGGCAGAGGCTTCGCCTGACCATAGACCCCACCCGGCTGGAAAAGATCCGGCAGGACGCGGCGATCACCCGGGACAAGCTGATGGTGGAAGAAGAAACGCTGGAGGAGCTTCCCCCGGAGCCGCTGCCTGAACCCCCGGAAGCCATGCCCATGGAGGTGTCTTCGGAAAATGTCCCGGAGAAACCCGGCGACTGCCCCCTGGCACCGCAAGAATACCGGTTTCTGCAATGCCTTCTTTACGGCTATGACCTGAGCTGGGTGCGGGCAGAGGGGC
>JAZNYB010000092.1:0-4435 GCA_045594185.1 Faecousia sp.
CAGACCGGGTCAGGCAACGACCTGTAAAGGGGGTGTTGTACATCTCCCCCCATGGCATCTCCCGGAAGGTTTTCCACAGACCGCACCAAGGGAGTTCCTTTGCTTCCAGCAGACACCGCAGAAGGAAGGTTTGGGTGGGAAGACTGGGGATTGCGCCGCCGTCTCTTGCGGTGATGGAATATTCCGGCCATGTGATGTCATAGACCCGACCCAACAGGTTCATGGTAAAGGCTTTTCCGTCGAAGGATACGGAGGGAAGCCGCTTCAGGGCATCCTCCGGGGCAAGGGAGCGGAACAGATTTTCATAGTGGGAAAAAGGGACTTCTTCCTTGTGGTTTTCAATTTGCATGGAGGTTAGCTCCTTCATATGAGATATATTTGGACTTTCCTAGGAAAAATCCGTTTTTCCGTCGTTGGTGAGGTTGCCGTTGCCGGAAATGGGAATGACTTCCCCTAAAAATGTAGGCTTGGGTTTATAAACGCAGATGGCAAAATCCTTGGTTCGTGCTAAAAGCTCACGCACATCCCGGCTGGTCTGTCCTGCGTAGGCGCGGTAGTCGGAAGACACGCCGTAAGCCTCCACGCCCAGTCGGTTTGCAATGTACAAGGCTCTGTACAGATGATACTCCTGAGTCACAATGATGATTTTATCCGCCTGAAAAATCTCCTTTGCCCGGTAGATGCTTTCATAGGTGGAAAAACCGGCGTGATCCATAAATACATCCTCAGAAGCGATGCCGCAGTCAACGGCAAATTGCTTCATGGCGGAAACCTCGTCATAGCTTTTTTGGCCATGGTCGCCGCTCATCAGCAGTTTGGGGGCGGCTTTCTGGTCGTACAGCTCCACCCCTCTGGTCAGCCGGTCATGGAGCATATGACTGGGGTTGCCGTTTTCGTGAACAAAACAGCCCAAAACCAAAATGCAGTCCACATTTTCCAGAGCTGCTGCTTCCTGGGGAGTGAGGATTTGGTCATCTGTAGTCTTTGTTACCGCAAGGTTGGCAGCGGCTACAAAGAGGATGCCAAGAATACACAGCCATAGTATGGTGCGAAACAGTCGGCGCAGAGGTCGTTTCTTTCTTTTCATAGTATTTCTCCGTGGGGATTGGTAAACCGGTTGGGATGATTAAACCGGGATCTTCAGATCCGGGCGTTTTTCTCTCAGGAACTCTACCAGCTCCAGATAAGAACCCTCCGCAAAGCCGTAATAATCCACCAGAATACCGGTTCTCCATCCCAGCATTAAAACATAGCTCTGCTTCAGCCGCTTGACCTTTTTGATCTGACCGTATTCCACCTCCATGAAATCCTCGCCCTCCTGAATCTCCATGCGATCTCCAAAGGTCACAATGGTTTCGGGAATCTCTCCACCGTTGCGTTTTTTTGTCTTTCTCATGGCATAGAAGGCGTAAAACTCCGGCAGGTAGCTTAAAAGCATGATAAATACCAGGATTATGACACCGTTGCCCCGAATTTCTGTGAAATAGGGGTGCATGGTGCAGAGGATGCAGAACAGGATCAGCGGTGACATCCAGAGCCAATACCAGGGGCGGGGGCCAACGCCGGCTTTCCGGGCATATTCCGTGAGCATTTTTTTGTTGAGGTAGTAACGGTTTTCCAAAACAGGCTTCATGGGGTTCTCCTTGTGTGGTGTGAGGGTGCGGCGGATTTCCACCGCACCCTGTTTTTTATGTTGGTATTTTCCAGTCAGGGCGTTTGGTTTTTAGGAATTTTTTGAAGTCCTCATAGGTTCCCTTGGTGAAACCATCAGCGGAAATCAGGTAGGCTTGATTCTTGGAAATGAATAGGGCACAGCCCCACGAGAAGAAGGCAACTTTAACAAACTGGTGGTAGCCAAACTCTGCTTGAGACTGATATGATTCCAGGTGAATGCAGTTGCCAAATTTCCAATACATTGTGGTGGGACGACCAAGTAAAAACCGGGCATTGTCTTTCATATTTCGCTTGGCCTTAATATAGGGCAACAGGAGCACATAGACGATCATTCCTATAACCCCCAGGAACAAGAGTCCGAAGGAACGGCTACTTATAAGTAACAACAAGCACGATGCCATCAATACAAGACAGAAAATCTGCGTTGGCAGAAGTACCCTTCCTGCATGGGAGCGCAGCATTTTCTCATTGTACTCAGTCTCATTTTCAAAAAGGACTTCGCCTAAATCCAGATTTTGGTCCATATTACATCAAAGCCTCCAGACCCAAAACGGGATGTCCCTTCTCTGTCAGCCAGCCCAGTAGCTCCTCACAGTCGCAGGTAATGGTTTCATCGGCGATCATGTCCGTGAAATTCTCGATGCCGTACAGCTCCAGAGCGGTCTTGTTGAGTCGTTCTGCCACATCGTCCTTCAGTTCCTTGGGCATCCAGACAATTCGCTGAATACCGCCCTCTGCGGAGACGAACTTCTTGGAATAGATGAAGTTCCGTCCGTGACCCATGTAGCCGGGGGTCTGGACACCGCCGCCGGTGCAGGAGGCCAGCTCGCCAAAGGTCATGCCGGCAGGGGTCATGCCCTTAAATTCCCGGTTGACTACGATAATGCCATTGGAAACAGGCTCAATGCCGCAAATGCACTCAAAGCAGCCGCAGGAGGTCATGGGGTCTTCCAAAATGGAGTACAGGGTGACACTTTCCACTGCGCCGTGGGTGGCAGAAGCGATCATTTTGTTGACGGACTCAAAACGCCCGGTGCGCTCGTCCAGCAGACCTTCCTTGAAAATGGGCTGGCAGGGGCCATTGGGGTTCAGTTCATTGGTAGCCTTGGCATCCAGCCAGGCAACCGCGCCGCACCGACCCAGCCGCTCGGGAGTGACCACGCAGCAGTGGGCGGGAGCAAAGGACTGGCACAGGATGCAGGTATAGTAGCGGTCAACGGATTCATCGGTCATGGAATTAAGACGGTCGTCTCTCTGGGCATACCGGGGCATAGCCACCTCATCCCGGAATTTTTCCGCCTGAGCGGGGTCGGTGATAATGGTCACCTGACACTTGTCCACAACGGCTTCAAATTCATTGACGATCATATGATACAGAACTTCCCCAAAGTCCTTCAGCCGCAGACCGGCATCGTAAGCGGCATTGGAGACACGAACACGAACCTGATTTCTCTGTCCTGTGTGCATCACGCCTTCCATGTAGTTAAACCAGGCGTGGAACTTCCGCTCGATGACGGATTCAAAGTCAGCCTGCATCTTCTTTCCTGCCACTTCCACGAAGGTAGCCAGAGCAAAGTCCTTTTCCCCACTGTCCAGATCGGGGCCAATAATGGTGATTTTGTGATCCTCTACCTCGCCCGGCTCTTTCATCAGAACCAGCTCAGCGGTGGGATTCTTGCCGGAATAAAACTCTGCCTTCATGTCACTCTTGCGGATGATCTCTCCTTCAAAGGCGGCGGCAAAGGCAACAGGAATGGGAAGCTCCGTGGACTTGATCTTAATGTTCCGCAGTTCCAGAGAACGCTTCACGGTTTCCTCATGGTCGGTGACGGATTCCAGTGCGCCGGGAACCTGGTTCTCGCCCAGATCAATGTCCACAACCACAGGGAAGCCCAGAGCAATGGCGCCTGCGCCTGCGGAAACCACAACGGCATCAATCGCGCCAAAGGTGTTGACAAAGGCGGGAACACGCTCCGCGGTGTATTTCAGAAGTCCTGCCAGATCTCCGGGCTGGACACCGCCGAAAATCAGAGCCGCACGAACGGCAACGGTAACCACATGGATCACAGAAGTCACATCATGCCCCAGAGGGACAATACGCATCTCCAGTCCCATTTTTACGCCCATTTCGGCACACTGCTCAATGCACTCGCCTACCAGGAAGGTGAGAATACCCTTGCTCTGATAGTCCTTAACGACCTTCGCCACATTTGCGGCATCCTCGGCCTTGCCCAGAACCACAGCGACACCGGGAATGTCACCCGTGACCAGAGGAACGCCCAGGGAACGGATGATGGGGTCGGGAACAAAGCCAATTCCGGCATCATTTTCGTAGGGGTTGCCGCCCTCCGCATATTTCAGACCTTCCAGAATTTCCGCGCCAACAGCGGTGGCAAGTCCGGCATTGAGAGCCTGCCCCAGATCCTCCTGATTGGTAATAAGGCTCTTGAGGACTCCAACGCAGGCAGGAAGGTCGCCCAAGGTTTTGACCTTTACGCCTGTAGCGGCATAAATGGTGGGGAAGAAATAGGCAGTATCGGGGAAGGCAATGGGCTTGTCAGCACCGTATTTGGCGATTGCATCATTGACTGCACCCTCGGTGAGTCCGGCTACGGCATTGGAGCCGCCATAGATCAGGTCGGTTAATACGCTCATAGTACATTCCTCCGTTGTGTTTTATTGAAAATTTATATCAAGCCCAAAGGCTGAATATACAAGGTTAAAAAGGGGAGAATCTTACTCTTTGCAGCCGGAAAGCTCT
>JAZNYB010000093.1:0-2090 GCA_045594185.1 Faecousia sp.
CTCCGCTTAAAAGGAGCGGCACATGGTAATGCCGGGGAACAGGATACCCCAAAAGCTCCCGCAAATACATCTGCCGGGGGGTGGAGGACAGCAAGTCTCTGCCCCGCACCACCTCTGTCACCCCGGCGGCAGCATCGTCCACCACCACCGCAAGCTGATAAACGAAAGCACCGTCTGCCCGGCGCAGAATAAAGTCTCCGCAATCCCGGGCAAGGTTTTCCCTGTAGCTTCCCTGTAAGCCGTCCCGGAAGGACACCTCCTTATCCGGCACGATAAGCCGCCAGGAGGGGTCTTTTTCCATGGCTTCCCGCTCTTTTTGGGAAAGCCCACGGCATTTTCCGTCGTAAATAAATGTGCCGTCGGCGGCGTGGGGGGCATCCAAGCTGTGAAGCCTTGCCCGGTTGCAGTAGCAAGGGTACAGCAAGCCCAGTTCCTTTAAGCAAAAAAAGGCTTCCTCATAGCTATCCGTCCGGGTGCTTTGGGGTGGTGTCTCTCTGTCCCAATCCAGCCCCAGAAGCTCCAAATCCCACCGGAGCCGGTCAGCATACTGGGGCTTCGTTCGCTGTCTGTCTAAGTCCTCCATGCGAAGCACCATTTCGCCCCCTTGAGCGCGGACGGATAACCACGCAAGAAGGGCGGCAAAGAGATTGCCCATGTGCATTCGTCCGCTGGGGGTGGGAGCAAATCGACCTGTGGGCTTCACTGCGCTTCTTCCTCTACGGGCAGGTCTACGATCTGCGCCTCATAGCCCAAGGCGGGGATCACCTTGTTCAGGGCAGCCTCCATGGAAATGCGCAGGGTGGATGTATTGCGGCAAGGATGTAATCCCAGATCATTCTGCCCCAAAACAGGCTTGTCCAAAACCAGAGTGACCCGGTGATCCTTGTCGTTGAGCAATGCCAGCAAGCTGGCAGAGCCGGATTCTACCCCAAGAAGCTCCAGAAGATCCTCTCCGGTGGCGAAGCTCAGGCGGCTGCAGCCCAGTTGGGAGGATAAATATTTGGTCTTGAAAACCTTGTCTCCCTCCATGATCAGAAGATAGAACTGGGTCTTTTGCCGGTTGCACAAAAACAGGTTCTTGGCGATGGGCGCGCCCAGTGTCCCTTCGATCAAATGGCAGGCTTCGATGCTGTGGGCAGGCTCATGGTCCACCCGGAAATAGTCAATGGATAATTTATCCAAAAAATCATAGCAGGCAGTTTCCACAGGGTGTCTTTCCTCCTGCGGGCGACCCTGACACAAGCCGGTGCGCAGTGTTAATTCCATAATATTCCTCCATAAAACCGGTCGATAAACCGGAATTTTTCTTACTTTGCAATATTGAGATGCTCCGTTGTGATGGTTTCCTCATAGGGGTTGCAGTATTCGTTGACGGTTTCCGCGACCTCCCCGGCATTGAGGACATAATAGGAAGCACCATTCGCCCATGTGGACTTTCCCGGAAGGGTGGCGGTTTTGATGTTTCCAAATCCTGCTTTCAGGGCATTCATTCCCAGCCACAGCAGATTGCTTTTGGTAAGGTCTGTGGTTGAATTAAGCTCCAGAATGGAAAGGATCTCCGGCAGCTTCTTGACCCCGGAAAGGGAAAGCCACTGCTTCATGCAGGCGGTGATAAACTCTCTCTGCACAGACACCCGCCCCAGATCCTGATCGGAATAGCCCTTGCGGAAGCGCACCAAGCCCATAGCCTGCTCTCCGTTTAAGGTCTGCAAGCCCTTTTTCAGGTCGATATACAGATTCTGCGTAGGGTCTTCGTAGTACATATCCTGAGGGACATCAAACTCCACGCCCCCCATGGCATCCACAATATCCACAAACCCCCGCAGGCTGATCAGCATATATCCGTCCGGCTTGAAGCCCACAATATCCTCCACATACAAAAGGAGGTTTTCCATGCCCTCCCGGGGGTCATCTTTGCCGTTGTTGCGACCAAAGGCAGAGTTCAGCTTGGCGGTTTTTCCGGAGGAGGTTTTGGTCATGGTATCTCTGGGCAGGCTCACCAGATTGATAGCGTTTTCTTTCGCGTTGAGATATAAAAGCATCATGGTATCCGTCCGGGTGCCGTCCTCGTCTGTGCCGCAGAGCAAAAT
>JAZNYB010000094.1:0-2053 GCA_045594185.1 Faecousia sp.
CGGTTTGATGTAGTTGTTGGTGATTCTGCGGTAACCATCCACCGTACTTTCCCGAACAGTCAAGCGCATCCGCTCGTCCAGCCACTTGTCCAACCATTCACCAAGGGTGAGATTGGAGTTTTCTTTCAGCTCCACATCCCGGAAAGTTTCGATGCTCCTGTGGGGTTTTTCCATCAACTCTTTTTGCGTTTTTGCGAACACACTGCGGTAAATGGGCTTGCCATCTTCCTTGTGTCCCACGACGATTCTGCCTTCCCAGCGACCGTCGCTGCGCTTTCGCACCAGTCCGTCGCCATCGGGCCGTTTGTTTGCCATCAGTCTGACCTCCTTTCTTAGCCACAATACATATCACAAAGTTTTTCAAATAGCTAGCGCCAAAGATGCCGAAATCGGGCATTTTTCTATTAGAACCCCGCAAAACCTGTTACGGCTCTAAGAAAAGTCCAATTTCAGGCGCCTTTGGCTAATTTTAGGGTCAAAATAGAACCCCACTGGCAAAACCAACAATACCTTCAAATAACCCTTATAACACTGAGGGAATTTCGACCGGCATTGCCGGACGATGGGCTTCGGGCGGGGGAATAGAACCCCGCCCTTATTCCTGCACCTCCTTCGCAAGAATGAGGTTTTTTGGTTTTGTGCATAATCACATGGGATTATGCCACCCCTTCCAACAACCTTTTTCTCTCGTTTTCCAAGATCTGCTGCGCCACATGGTGCCGTATTGCTTCTTCAAGGGGACGAATGGTGAAGCGCAGGTTGCCATTTCGCTTTTTTCCACCCTTGCCCCACACCGTTGTGGGTTCTGTATAGATAAGCTGCTTTTCCTCCAGTCCCCGGATGTACTTCAGGACCGAGTTTTTTTGCTTACCAATGGCTTCACCAATGGTGGACATTGACGGATAGCACTGATAGGTCTTGCGATCCTCGCACCGCAGGAGGAAGGCATAGGTAGCAATCTCTCCTGTAGACAGCCCCAGAGAGAAGATCTCGTTAGGCATGGGAAAGTAATTGCGGATGGCATTCCGGGTTGGATACTGTTCAAATTTCAAGATCTTCACTCCCTTACTTATGGATTTGATTTTGTACCCAAGTCTGGAACTCAGCCTTGGGAACGATGAGCCGGTTCCCGATCCGCATAGAAGGGAAGCCCTTTTCGTGCATCAACTCATAGGCAGAGGACGGAGACACGCCCAGGAGCTTCGCCACCATTTCCGCATTCAGAAACAGCGGCAGTTCGTCATAGCTTTTATAAATGGATTCCTTCAATATTTCACCCCTTTCCATTATATTTCATTGCGTTTCCCGAATTTTAGGGAAACAAAAAGACCCATACATCTTTGACGCGCATTTCGCCAAATGTATGAGTCTACGCTTCCCAGGTCTGAACCACATGTTCACCGACGTAAGAAGCGTTATTCAGTTACCGTGAGGTTTCCCTCATCGTGTATATATTTTATCACGGAAAAACGGATTGTGTCAATCATAATAAAAGGTCTTTTTTCGACACCTTTTGTTTATAGCATAAGTGTTTATATCTGTTGCTTTCGCCACACCGCCGCCACAGTCGCCACACGCTTGCCACTTATGGCTGTTCTGCTATTCTTTCCCCACCCCGGAGGAAAAGCCCACACACCGCCGCAAGCTGGCTCACGCTGTTCTGCATTTATGCTGGCAATACAAATCATGTTGTGTTATGATAAAACCACAGGGAGGTGATCGCGGTGCGGATCCTATGTTTCGGAGATTCCAATACTTATGGCTACGATCCCAGAGGATTCTTCGGTGACCGTTATAGTGCCGGGGATCGTTGGGTTGACCTGTTGGTGCAGCAGACAGGTCACGAATGCATTAATGCCGGTGCCAACGGCCGGGAAATACCACGCAATCCTTATGTACTCCGATTGCTCACCGAACACGCACCTGTGGATATTTTCCTTGTGATGCTTGGCACTAATGACTTGCTCCAAGGCGCATCGGCAAAAGAAGCCGTCGCCCGGATGGAATCCTTTCTGCATGCGCTGTTCCCGCACTGCAAGCAAATCCTTCTGGT
>JAZNYB010000095.1:0-6032 GCA_045594185.1 Faecousia sp.
GGCTGCTGAACTTGAATTATGTGGAGTTTATCCGTGAGATCGGCGGCTGCTTCTCTGTCAACAATATGCTCCGTGCGGAGTGCTTCAAGCAGAGAATGGAAAAGGGCCTTTCCTTCCTGGAGTTTAACTATATGCCCATGCAGTCCTACGACTTCTACTACCTGTTCCAGCACTACGGCTGTAATATGCAGTTTGGCGGCAACGACCAGTGGAGCAATATGCTGGGCGGCACAGAACTGATCCGCCGGAAGCTGGGTAAGGATGCCCACGCTATGACCATTACACTGCTTCTCAACTCCGAGGGCAAGAAGATGGGCAAGACCGCCAAGGGTGCTGTTTGGCTGGATCCCAACAAGACCAGCCCCTACGATTTCTACCAGTATTGGAGAAATGTGGAAGATGCGGATGTTATGAAGTGTCTGCGGATGCTGACCTTCCTGCCTCTGGAGCAGATCGAAGCTATGGCTGACTGGAAGGATGCCAAGATCAACGAGGCCAAAGAGATTCTGGCATACGAGCTGACCAAGCTGGTTCACGGTGAGGAGGAGGCTAATAAGGCTCAGGCAGCAGCAAAGGCTCTGTTTGCCGGCGGTGTCGAAGCAGATATGCCCACCACAGAAATTCCTGCCGACAAGCTCACAGACGGCAAGATCGGTATTCTGAATCTTATGGTTGCCTGTAAGCTGGCTGCTTCCAACGGCGAAGCACGGCGGCTTGTCCAGCAGGGCGGCGTGTTCGTCAATGACGAGAAAGTACCCGCTCCCGATTTTACTGTGACTGAAGAACAGCTTAAAGACGGCGTAAAGCTCCGTAAGGGCAAGAAGGTATTCCACAAGGCTATTCTTGCGTAAAAGCAACTATATTTGGGCGGCTGAAAAGCCGCCCATTTTCTGCGTTATTTGAATAGCTGTGCCAGCTTTTTTTGATTTTCCGGAGATAGCTCCGTAAGTGGCAGTCGACACCCTCCGCAGTCTATTCCTATATGCCTCATAGCGGCTTTAATGGGAATGGGGTTGACCTCACAAAACAGCGTTTCCACAAGGGGCTGGAATTGGCATTGAAGGGCTGCGGCTGTGTCAAAATCTCCATCCAGTGCCGCTTTTGCCATAGCCTGCGTTTCTACAGGAAACAGATTGGATAGAACAGAAATGACACCTTGCCCGCCTAAGGATAGGACAGGGACAATTTGATCGTCATTTCCTGACCATACCGTAAAGCCTTGCCCACAAGCCCTGCGTATTTTTGTGATTTTAGTAATGTCGGAGGATGCTTCCTTAACTCCTATAATGTTTGGAATTGCGGACAGAGTCTTGTATACACTGACCGGAATATCCACTCCTGTGCGGGACGGAACATTATAAAGGATAACAGGGAGCTTTACGGCATCTGCAATCGCCGTATAGTGAGCGACCAGACCGGCTGGAGTTGCTTTGTTATAGTATGGACTGACCACCAGAAGGGCATCCGCTCCCGCTCCCTGTGCTTTTTTGCTGAGAAATACGGCGTGAGCGGTATCATTAGAGCCGGTACCGGCAATGATTTTGCAGGCATCTTCCGCAAAGGCTTTTCCCCGGCGGAACATTTCGATTTTTTCTTCATCTGAGAGAGTAGGTGACTCCCCGGTAGTTCCGGCAAGAACCACGGCGGGGATACCTGCGTTGATTTGCCGTCTAATAAGTTGTTCCAAAAGCGGGTAGTTGACTACACCGTTCAAAAAAGGGGTTACCAGAGCGGTGCATACCCCGGAGAAGAATGGTTCTTTCATTATATCAAGCCTCCCATATAATCTATGCAAGAAAATCCTGTTTTGTCTGTTGCAAAAAGTGGCGGAATACACTATAATAGGGGGGTTATTGGTACAGGAGGGGTATGATTTGAAAACCCATGATTTTTGGTATGATCTTCCTGAGGATTTGATTGCACAGACACCCCTGGAGAAGCGGGATTCCTCCCGGCTCATGGTGCTGGGAAGACATTCCGGTGAAGTGACCCACAAGCATTTTTATGATATTCTGGATTATTTGCAGCCGGGGGACTGCCTTGTGATGAACGACTCCCGGGTGCTTCCCGCAAGACTCATCGGTCACCGTCCCACCGGGGGAGCGGTCGAAGTTTTACTGCTTCGTGACCTTGGGAACAAGCAATGGGAGTGCCTGTGTAAGCCCGGAAAGAAAATGCAGACAGGTCATCAGGTCATTTTTGGTGACGGGGAGCTGTCCGCAACTGTTATGGATGTAAAAGAGGATGGAAACCGGGTGGTAGAGTTCTCTTATGATGGCATCTTCCTTGAGGTTTTGGAGCGATTGGGTAAAATGCCTCTGCCGCCTTATATTAAGGCAGAGCTGGAGGATCAGGAGCGGTATCAAACCGTCTATTCCAAGCACATTGGTTCTGCGGCAGCTCCTACGGCAGGTCTGCACTTTACCCAGGAGCTTTTGGATGCAGTGAGACAGAAGGGTATAAACACAGCTTTTGTCACCCTTCATGTAGGCTTGGGTACATTCCGACCGGTAAAAGCGGAGGAAATTACACAGCACCATATGCACGCGGAGCTGTGTATGATCAACAAGGAAACCGCCGCAATTCTCAATGAGACAAAGCAAAAAGGCGGGAGGATCATCTGTGTGGGTACAACCTCATGCCGCACTCTGGAGTCTTTGGTCAATGATGACGGCAGTTTTGAGGAAAAGAGCAAGTGGACGGATATCTTCATCTATCCCGGGTATACCTTTAAGGCGATGGATGGGCTTATTACCAACTTCCATCTGCCGGAAAGTACCCTTGTTATGCTGGTTTCCGCTTTCTCCAGCCGGGAAAAAGTGCTTCACGCCTATGAGGAAGCTGTTAAGGAAAGATACCGCTTCTTCTCCTTTGGGGATGCCATGTGTATTTTGTGAGGATAGACTATGAACGCACCCATTGATGTGACCGATATCCGGATCGAAACAGAAAGGCTTATTTTGCGAGCCTTTCGAGAGTCCGATCTGGACGATTTCTATGAGTACGCCAAAGTAGACGGTGTGGGTCAGCTGGCAGGATGGCAGCCCCACGAAAGCAAGGAAAAGTCAAAGATGATCCTTGATCTGTTCATCTCGGAAAAGAAAACCCTTGCTCTGGAGTTGAAGAAGATTGGAAAAGTGATTGGCTCCTTGGGAATCGAGCCTGCCGACCAGGACCATGCAGTCTCCCAATACCTTTGCCGTGAGATTGGCTATGTTCTCAGAAAGGATTATTGGGGAATGGGCTTGATGCCGGAGGCTGTAAAGGCTGTGATCAATTACTGTTTTGCGGAGCTGTCCTATGATTACTTGCTCTGCGGTCATTTCCACTGGAACGACCAGTCCAGAAGGGTGATCGAAAAATGCGGATTTTCCTATTTGGAGGACAGGCATCGCGCCACCCGACTAGGGACAGAAGAACTGACGAAATTATATATTTTACGCAACCCCAATAAGTGAGGTAAACTATGTTTGAACTAAAGAAAACGGAGGGAAAGGCTCGTCGTGGCGTATTCACCTGCGCCCACGGCACAGTCCAGACCCCTGTATTTATGAATGTGGGTACTCAAGCTGCCATTAAGGGCGGTCTGAGTGCCAAGGACTTGAAAGATATCGGTTGTCAGGTGGAGCTGTCCAATACCTATCATTTGCATCTGCGTCCCACAGATAAGGTGGTTCGTCAGCTGGGCGGTCTGCATAAATTCATGACCTGGGACGGTCCGATTCTCACGGACTCCGGCGGCTTTCAGGTGTTCTCCCTGTCTTCTCTGCGGAAGATCAAGGAGGAAGGGGTCTACTTTTCCTCCCATATCGACGGCAGAAAGATCTTCATGGGGCCGGAGGAAAGTATGCAGATCCAGTCCAATCTGGGTTCTGATATTTGCATGGCCTTTGATGAGTGCATCGAAAACCCTGCTCCCCGGGAGTATGTCCTGCAAAGTGTAGACAGAACCTACCGCTGGCTGGTTCGATGCAAGGTAGAAAACGCCCGTCTTAACAGTCTTCCTGATACTGTCAACCGGGAACAGATGCTTTGGGGCATCAATCAGGGCGGCACCTATGCGGACATCCGCATTGACCACATGAAGCGCATTGCAGAGCTGGATCTTCCAGGTTATGCCATTGGTGGTTTGGCAGTAGGGGAGACGGCGCAGGAAATGTACGATATTATTGAAGCTGTTGAGCCTTATATGCCCAAAGAGAAGACACGCTATCTTATGGGTGTAGGCACTCCTGCCAACATTATCGAAGCCGTAGCCCGGGGCGTGGACTTCTTTGACTGCGTTATGCCCGCCAGAAATGCAAGACACGCAAGGCTTTTTACATGGCAGGGAGCTATTAACCTGAAAAATGCCAAGTATCAGTTGGATGAGCAGCCCATTGATCCCCAATGTGACTGCCCTGTTTGCCGCAGGTATTCCAGAGCGTATTTAAGGCATCTGTTTGTTGCTGACGAAATGCTTGCCATGCGCCTTGCTGTTATGCACAACCTTTATTTTTACAACAAGCTCATGGAGCGCATCCGTGAAGCTCTGGACGAGGGTCGCTTCCATCAGTTCCGGGAGGAATATTCTGCCATTTTAGACCGCAGAATTTGAAATTTCTCCTTGCAAACCGGGCTCATATTGATTATAATAGACAGGAATTTTATACATGGAGGAATGAAAATGAACCTTTTCTTAGAAGAAGTTGTTGCTAATCCCGGCAGCGGTATGGGGACTATGATCCTTATGATGGTTGCCCTTTTTGCCGTAATGTATTTCTTTACCATTCGCCCCGAAAACAAGCGGAAAAAAGAAGCCGAAGCCATGCGGGATGCCCTGAAGGTTGGCGACAAGGTCACCACCATTGGCGGTCTGGTAGGTACAATCTGCCACATCAAGGAAGACAAAATCGTGATCGAAACCAGTGCTGACCGTGTTCGTGTAGAGTTTGTCAAATCTGCCATTCAGAGCAACGACTCCGCCAATGAGCGGTCAAGAGCTGAGGCTGAGAAGATCGCTGCCGCAAGACGCCGTGAGCGCGAGGAACGCAAGGCTGCTAAGGGCAAGCGGTAATTTCTGGTTGTCTATGTAAAACGAGGGGTTGTTTTACCCCTCGTTTTGTATTCCCAGTCTCAAAAAAAGAGCCGGAAGAACTCCGACTCTGTTTCTTTGGTTTGTAAGCGCTTAATAATCGCCTGCCTAGCATTTCACCCATCCATATGAGACCTTAAAGCTTCTGGTAAGTTTTTCAACAAGAGCGCTTACGAAAAAAGCAACGAGGAAATTTTGTGGTTTTATGGATAACCCCCAGAATCAAGAAGAGCAGGACCCGCAGATCCTGCTCCAAACTGTTCGAGAAAATTGGGATTTATCGATTTGCATTATAATGTAACCTCTATGTGCGTTTGTAATGCCTCTCTGTATTGGCTCAACGCCTCTGGAGAATACAAATTTTCAGACTTAATATAATCAATGACCATCTTCCCATCATCCATTTTTATCCCAGCCACTGCTCCATCAACAGCAAATGTTTTGACGAACTGAAGTGTATTAACATTAAAAAAAGACACACGCCCCGACAAATCACCAGCAATCAAATAGTGTTTATATGATATTTGAGTAGTTATCGATAATTTAGATACGACATAATTGGCAAGGTTTATTTCTGGTAAAAGGTCATAACTCCCCGATTTAGGTGGAAATGAAAATGGGTACAGAGCGGCTTGGTCTTTATAAAACTTTTCAGCATCTTTGTTTATATACGAACAAAAACATATTTTTTTATCTGACATACTATATCCCGAAATTTTACCAAGTCGTTCTCCCCAAAAGAAGACATCTCCAATTAGTATGCCACAGTCATAATATGAATCTACACTGAGTGTACAATAAACATTACCGTTTGCCGCTTTGATAATTAGTTGATATGGTGCATTTTCAATGGAATAAACACATCCATTCCATTCAAACCGATATCCATTCAACCCAACTGTTTTGTACTCATTTTCTACAATCCAATTCTTCATATTAAGCCTTATGCTTTTTTCTA
>JAZNYB010000096.1:0-2331 GCA_045594185.1 Faecousia sp.
GAGCGCATGGCAGAGCTGCGCACCCGTTTGTGCCGTCTTGCGGAGGAAATTCGTTCTCTGGAGGATGTTCCCCCACCCCCTGTGACCATGGAAAATCTTGCCCGGGTCATTGAGGTCTGGACAAAGATCCCCGCCAGCAAGATCAAGGAGCAGGAATACGCCCAGCTCCGCTCCATCGAAGGCAGACTGAAAGCCCGGATCGTGGGGCAGGATGAGGCGGTGGAGGCGGTGAGCCGTGCCATTCGCCGCAGCCGGGTGGGTATTTCTCCCAAAAAGCGACCGGTTTCCTTTATTTTCGTGGGTCCCACCGGCGTGGGCAAGACAGAGCTGGTAAAGTGTCTGGCAGAGGAAATGTTTGACGCGGTGGACGCTCTCATTCGTCTGGATATGTCGGAATATATGGAGAAGCACACCGTCTCCAAGCTGATCGGTTCTCCTCCCGGCTATGTGGGCTATGACGAAGCGGGGCAGCTTACGGAGAAGATCCGCCGCAGACCTTACTGCGTGGTGCTTTTTGACGAGATCGAAAAGGCGCACCCCGATGTGCTGAATATTCTTTTGCAGGTTTTGGACGACGGCAGAATTACCGATGCTCAGGGGCGTTTGGTGAATTTTGAAAATACCATCATCGTTATGACCTCCAATGCCGGCTCTGACCGGGCGGGAGGAAGCCTTGGGTTCGGTCAAACCGTGAATCAGCAAAAGGCGGACAAGGCATTGAAGGCACTGCGGGAATTCCTGCGCCCGGAGTTTATCAACCGGGTGGACGAGATCATCGCCTTCAACCATCTGTCCGAGGAAAATTTCAAGGCCATTGCTACCATTATGCTCCGGGAGCTGCAAGCGGCTCTGGGAGATCGGGGGCTGGAATTTGTCTGGGACGAGGCTTTGGAGGACTTCCTGACCAAAAAGGCGTATTCCATCACCTATGGAGCAAGAAATCTCCGGCGCACCATCCAAAAGGAGCTGGAGGATCCCATCGCTCAGGCAATCATCGACAGCTACGAGGTGCCGCTGCGTAAGATCACCGTAAAGGTGGAAAATGACACGGTGGTGCTGGTAAAGGAATAAAAAAGCAAAAACAGCGGCTTTTCCGTCCGAAAAGGGGCAGAAAAGCCGCTGATATTGTATTACCGGATATCTATAACGCACTCCAAGCCTTTATGGATTCAATGTAACTGTCTCATTTGCGAAATCATCTGACAGCCAATCGTCTGCATCGTATGCGCGCAGGATAAATTCAATTTCTCCAATTTCTGTGATATTGTTTTCTTCAAGAGTGGTGTCAGACCAGCTTATGGAGGCAAAAGCGCAGTTGCCTGCGGAAACAGATTTTGCAAAAAATGGGTCTGCCATAAATCCGTTTACGGATGCTTCATCCACACTAAACATTATATTTTTATCGCTTTTGTTTACCAGATACACATTGGCGGAGTAGCCCCAAATTTCGTCATCCTCATAGCCTGTTACAATGACCGTAACATATTCATTATCGATGATAACATTATCATCAGGCTGGGCTTCTCTGACATACTTCACCGCTTTATCTTCTCCATAGGGGTAGACATGAACTGTTTCCAGCGCAACCTCGTCTGCTGTCCAGTCGTTGCTGTCGTAAACACGGAAGGTCAATTCGATGTGGGTATAGTCAACAATACCATTTTCTTCCAGCTCGTCCCCCACGAAGGAAATTTCCTCGTTTGCTTTTTTGCCGGGCGCAACCTCTTCCGCGAACAACGAGCTGCATTCCACACCATTAACCGCTGTGCTTGTCGTGGAGAACATATAGGTTTTATCCGCAGACTTATTCTCAAGCTGAACCTTCAGCGTATAGCCCCAGAAATTATCTGAATCGATCCCGGTAATCTTTATCAGGCATTCCGCATTGTCCACAGCGACAATTTCGGTGAAAGTAATTTGGTTTTCTGCGGGTTCGTTTCCGCTTTCTTGTCGCGGCTGGGTAACTTCCTCACTTGCACTGGGGGTTGCTTCAATGCCAACAGAATCCTCTGTGTTTTCCGGCAGCTTTTCCCCGGGCGATTTCACTTCTGCCATATCGCCACACCCCGCCGCTATAACCGCAATACAGATCAGCAGAGCAAGCATACATATAACCTTTTTCATGTGTTTCCTCCTGTTTTTTATTTATCACCCGGTATGGATGACCTCAAAACCGATTATACTCTATATATTGAGTATAGTCAAGAGGTTAAGTATGATAAAATCAATGCGGTGATGAAAATGATCAGTTACAAACCCTTTTATGAGACACTTTTTAAGAAGGGGATCACAGAATACAACCTGATTTTCAAGCAAGGCTTCTCGGCAAAT
>JAZNYB010000097.1:0-2333 GCA_045594185.1 Faecousia sp.
AACTCCTTGGCTCACAGAACGACATGGCTACGATCCGACTTGCACCGGCTTGGTCGGCGGCGATAAGCTGGGCTTCCAGATCGTCCATGTTGTTGTTTTTGTAGCGATACCGCTTTGCCTTACAAAGACGAACGCCGTCAATGATGGAGGCGTGATTCAGCTCGTCACTGATAATGGCATCGTCCGACCCTAAAAGGACTTCAAACAGACCGCCGTTGGCATCGAAACAGGAGGAATAGAGAATGGTGTCCTCTGTGCCGAAGAACCGGGCAACCGCTTCTTCCAGCTTTTTGTGGATGGACTGGGTGCCGCAGATGAAGCGAACGGACGCGCAGCCGTAGCCGTATTCGTCATAGGCGGTTTTGGCGGCTTCTGCCAGAGCTTTGTTATCTGCCAGACCCAAGTAGTTGTTGGCGCACATATTGAGAAGGGGCTTTCCGTCGGCAATGATGTGGGCACTTTGAGGGGTGGTAATGATCCGCTCGGCTTTCAAAACACCGCCGGCACGGATCTCCTCCAACTGGGAGGCATAATAAGTCAGAGCTTCTTGCTTTTTCATAAATATTACGATCCTTTCGTTATGTAGATAAATTGTTCGCTTATTCCAAATGCTCCCAATTCAGAATGACCTTTCCGCTTCTGCCGGAGCACATGGTTTCAAAGCCTTCCACATAATCCCGTACATCATAGCGGTGGGTGATGATCTTTTCCAGAGGGAAGCCGGCCTCTACCATAGCCTGCATCTTATACCAAGTCTCGTACATCTCTCTGCCGTAGATTCCCTTGATGGTCAGACCGTTCCAGATGATGGTGTTCAGGGGAACCTCCACCAGATTGCGGTTAGGCAGACCCAGCAGACAGATCTTGCCGCCGGTATACATGGAGTCGATGAGCTGGCGCAGGGCAATGGGGCTGCCGGACATTTCCATGCCGATGTCAAAGCCTTCGTGAATACCCAGACAGGCCATGACTGCCTTCAGGTCGGTGTTGCCGGTGTTCACGGCGTATACTCCAAACTGCCGGGCCATATTCAGCCGATACTCATTCAAATCGGTGATAACAACATTTCTCGCTCCGGAGAATTTTGCCACGGCTGCTGCCATAATGCCGATGGGACCGGCACCGGTAACAAGAACATCCTCGCCCAAAAGGTTAAAGGAAAGGGCGGTATGGGCGGCATTGCCAAAGGGGTCGAAAATGGCATAAAGCTCCTCGGGGATCTTGGGAGAGCAACGAATCACATTGGTTGCCGGGATCACCAGGTATTCCGCAAAGGCTCCATCCCGGTTGACACCAACGCCCACAGTCCCCTTGCACAGATGGCTGCGCCCGGAGCGGCAATTGCGGCACTGACCGCAGACGATGTGTCCCTCGCCGGAGACGATCTCACCCACGGTAAAGCCATTGACATTGGCGCCGATCTCCACGATCTCACCCACATACTCGTGCCCCACGGTCATGCCAAGGCGAATGGTATTTTGCGCCCATTCGTTCCAGTCCCAAATATGTACATCCGTGCCGCAAATGGCAGTCTTGTGAATCTTGATCTTAACATCATTGGGACCTACAGTGGGGATCTCCACCCGTTTCATGGTTAATCCCCGCTCCGGCTTGTCTTTTACCAATGCCCACATGGTTCTGCTTTCCATTGTGACCACACCTTTCAAACAATTGTTTTTGTCTTGCGAGCATTCCTGCTGGGAAGCTCTATATCTTATATATTATAACAAATCACGCCGAAAAAATCTACGCTTAAGGAAAAAAACATTGCACAGAATAAGCCTGTCTCATTTAGGCAAAATATATCAATATGAGGGGGAGTAATGATGAAAACGCGACTGATTGGAGCATTATTGGGGTTCGCCCTGCTGTTTGCCTGTTTTTCTCCTTCGGTGAAGGCAGAAACGGATCGGGACTACATTCGTTGGGTAGACTTTGATGTATCCTATGAGGCTCTGGAGAAGGCACTGTCTTTGGATATTCGCAGCCGGGAGCAGGAGAACCCTGTAAATTGGATACAGCTTCTTGCTGTGGGGGCTTGCCGCACCGGGGGTAAGGTGACCGCCGCTTCTGTGGAGAAGGCGTGGAAGGATCATTTAAGCGGGAAAAGCCCGGAGGAATTTCTGGGAGAGTTATATAAGTATTACACCTATTATTATGAAGCCTACGATGCTGCCTTGGGCGGGCTGGTGGGCAGCTTCTCCATTTTGACAGAGGAGAACGGAGAAAAGGTTTGGAAAAGCGCCTATGGATTAAAAGCGTTTTCTCCGGTTGCGGCGGGGTACGGCTACAGCCATTGTGATGATTTTGGGGTTGGCAGAAGCTATGGCTTT
>JAZNYB010000098.1:0-16179 GCA_045594185.1 Faecousia sp.
CAGCTATATTATGGAGGATATTCTGGAAAAATATCTGCGCTATGCGGGCTATCATGTAAAGCGGGTCATGAACATCACCGATGTGGGGCATTTGGCCTCCGATGCGGACACCGGAGAGGACAAGATGCTCAAGGGTGCCAAGCGGGAAAAGAAGTCCGTTATGGAGATCGCCCAGTATTATACAGATGCCTTCTTTGCTGACTGCGCCAAGCTCAATATTAAGACCCCCGATGTAGTAGAGCCTGCCACCGGCTGCATCGGCGAGTTTATCAAGCTGGTGGAGGGTCTTTTGGAAAAGGGCTTTGCTTATTTTGCCGGAGGAAATGTGTATTTTGATACCTCCAAGCTGGAAAAATACTATGTGTTTAACGACCACAACGAGGAAGACTTGGAAGTGGGCGTCCGGGAGGGCGTGGAGGAGGACTCCAATAAGCGGAATAAGAACGACTTTGTTCTGTGGTTCACCAAGTCCAAGTTTGAGGATCAGGCTCTCAAGTGGGATTCTCCCTGGGGTGTAGGCTATCCCGGCTGGCACATTGAGTGCTCCGGCATCTCCTTAAAGCATTTGGGTGAGGATCTGGACTTACACTGCGGCGGCATCGACAACGCTTTTCCCCACCACACCAACGAGATCGCCCAGAGTGAAGCCTTTTTGGGTCACAAGTGGTGCAACTACTGGTTCCATGTTCACCACCTGAACACAGAAGGCGGCAAAATGTCCAAATCCAAGGGGGAATTTTTGACCGTTTCCCTTCTGGAAAGCAAGGGCTATGACCCCATGGCATACCGCTACTTCTGCTTGCAAAGCCACTACCGCCGGAATCTGGTCTTTAGCTGGGAGAATCTGGACAATGCCGCCGCTGCTTATGAAAAGCTCATTGCCAAGATTGCGGCGCTGAATGTGGACAGTGGGGAAGCTGTGGACGAAGCCGCTCTGGAAGCTCTGCGGGAGCGTTTCCGCAAGGCAATGGACGGTGACCTGAATACTTCTCTTGCGGTAACCGCGTTGTATGATGTTCTTAAAGCAAAGACAAACGATGCCACCAAGCTGGCAGCACTGGAAGATTTTGACCGGGTTCTCAGCCTTGACCTTTTGGCCCACGCGGAAAAGGTTCGGGATGCGGCAAAGGCACAGGAAGAAGCTGAGGAGCACGATCCGGAGATCGATGCTCTGGTGCAGGCCAGAACCGATGCCAAGAAGGCAAAGAACTGGGCAGAAGCTGACCGTATCCGGGACGAACTGAAGGCAAGAGGAATCACCATTATTGACACACCTCAGGGTGCGAAGTGGAGACGGGATTGATATGAAGCTTGTCATTTTAGATGGCAACAGTGTGGTAAACCGTGCCTTTTACGGAGTGCGGCTTCTGACCAACAGCAAGGGGCAGTTTACCAACGCCATTTTCGGATTTATAAATATTTTGCAGAAGGTGGAGCATGAGGAAAAGCCTGATGCGGTGTGTGTCGCTTTTGACCTGAAGGGTCCCACCTTCCGCCATTTACAGTACGATGGTTATAAAGCGACCCGCCACGGTATGCCGGAGGAACTGGCTCAGCAGATGCCTGTACTAAAGAATGTTCTGGAAGCCATGAACATCCCCATGTTTTCCTGTGAAGGCTGGGAAGCGGACGATGTGATCGGCACAGTAGGGCGCATTTGCAAAGAAACGGACTGGGACTGTGTGATCGTCACCGGGGACCGGGATAGTTTGCAGCTTGTGGACGACCATGTGACTGTGAAGCTGGTCGTTACCAAAGGTGGTCAGACCACCGCAACAGCCTATACTCCTCAGGTTTTCCGGGAGGAATACGGCTTCGAGCCCCCCATTATGGTGGACTTAAAAAGCCTTATGGGGGATTCCTCTGACAATATCCCAGGCGTTGCGGGAGTAGGACCCAAGACTGCTACAGACCTGCTTTTGAAATTCGGCACAATGGAGGGGGTCTATGCCAATTTAGAGGACAGCTCCATTCGCCCCAAGCTGCGGGAAAAGCTGGAAGCCGGACGGGAAAATGCCATTCTTTCCTATGACCTTGCAACCATTCGCCGCAATGCTCCCATTGTGTTCTCCCCGGAACAGTGCCTTGTGGCAGAGCCGGACAAAGAGCGGCTCTATCAGATTTTTACGGAGCTGGAATTTACCAAGCTCATTGAAAAGTACGGCTTGCGCCCCGCAGAACCCAAGGTTCGGGCGCAGAAGGAACAGAAGAAGCTGTGCCGGGGCTGCTGCTTACCTCCGGCGGACTCCTTCTGTGCCGTAGCCATTGGGGAAGATGGAACGGTTGCCGTTGCATGGGAGGGCGGCATCTGCACCGTTGCCCCTCTGGAGCGAACGGCAGAGCTGGATCGGCTTTTGGAAAGTGACAGCCCTAAAATCTGCCACGACTTAAAGACTACACTGCATCTTCTGGATGATTTACAGGTTTCCGGAGGGAATTTCATATTTGATACCGCTCTGGGTGCCTATGACCTGAATCCTTCCCAGTCGGAGTATTCTGTTTCCAGACTGGCGAGGCAATACCTCAGCCGGGAGTGCAATTCCGTGGAGGATGAAGCGGAGGTAATCTGGCAGCTTTTCCCCCTGATGCAAGAGGAACTGAAACAACAGGGAATGGAAAAGCTGTATGAGGAGATCGAGCTGCCTCTTTGCCGGGTGCTGTACTCCATGGAAAAACAGGGCGTTGCCATAGACAAGGCAGCTTTGGAGGAATTTGGAGCAATGCTTTCTCAGAGTATTGCCCAGACGGAGACACAGATTTACGCATATGCCGGCGGGGAGTTTAACATTCTCTCTCCCAGGCAGTTGGGCGAAATTCTCTTTGAAAAATTGCAGCTTCCCCCGGTAAAAAAGACAAAAACCGGCTATTCCACTAACGCAGAAGTGTTGGAAAAACTGAAAAAACACCACCCCATTGTCCCTCTGATTCTGGACTACCGGATGCTGACCAAGCTAAAGTCCACCTATGCGGACGGGCTTTTGAAGGTCATCTGCCCCGATGGGCGTATCCGCACCACCTTCCAGAATATGGTCACGGCTACAGGCAGACTGTCCTCCACCGAGCCTAATTTGCAAAACATCCCTGTGCGGACAGAGCTGGGCAGCGAGATCCGCAGAATGTTTGTCCCCCGGGAGGGGTGGGTGTTTGTGGATGCGGACTACAGCCAGATTGAGCTTCGTGTCCTTGCTCATATTGCGGAAGATCCTCTTATGCAGGAGTCCTTCCGGGCAGGACAGGATATCCACACCACCACCGCCTCTCAGGTCTTTGGCGTACCTTCTGAGGAAGTTACACCCTTGCAGCGCAGACACGCCAAGGCAGTCAACTTCGGCATTGTCTACGGTATTTCCGAGTTCTCCCTTTCTGAGGACATCGGTGTCTCCCGGTGGGCGGCAAAGGCGTATATCGATTCCTATTTGGATCGGTACAGCGGTGTGAAGAAGTATATGAGAGACATTGTGGAAACTGCCAAAAATCAGGGCTTCGTGACCACCACCTATGGTCGCCGCCGCTATATTCCGGAGATCAAGAGCAGTAATTATAACATCCGTCAGGGCGCGGAGCGCGTTGCTCTCAATACTCCCATTCAGGGCACAGCCGCCGACATTATCAAGCTGGCTATGATTCGGGTTTACAATGCCTTGGAGGAAAAAGGCTTGCGGGCAAAACTTATTTTGCAGGTGCATGATGAGCTGATCGTAGAGTGTCCCCCGGAGGAAGCGGACGAGGTTAAGAAGATCGTGACATGGGAAATGGAAAAGGTGGCAGAGTTGACTGTTCCTCTGGTTGCCGAAGCCAAGACCGGAAAGACATGGTTGGATGCCAAATGAGTGATATTAAGATCGTTCCCATGGGAAAATGCCATGTGGAGAAAATCGCGGAGCTGGAAAAGCTGTGTTTTTCCTCGCCGTGGAGCGCAAACAGCATCGCTTCCGAGCTGGAAAATCCCTTAAGTCTGTGGCTGGTGGCGACGGATGGAACGCAGCTTTTGGGCTACATCGGCAGCCAAAGTGTCCTGAATGAAGCAGACATGATGAATGTTGCTGTAGACCCGGATGCCAGACGGCGGGGTGTTGGACGGCTTTTGGTGACCTCCTTGGTGGATGACTTGAAAAACCGGGGGATCCGCAGTCTGACCTTGGAGGTTCGGGCTTCCAACGAAGGAGCCAAGGCGATGTATCAAAAGCTGGGCTTTTTAGAAGTGGGACGAAGACCAAAATACTATTTTGACCCCCGGGAGGATGCCTTGATCCTCCGAAAGGAGTGGGAACTATGATCATTATGGCAGTGGAATCCTCCTGCGACGAAACCGCTGTTGCTCTGGTGGAGGACGGAAGAAAGGTTCTTGCGGACTGTATTTCTTCTCAGGTAGACTTGCATAAGATCTACGGCGGTGTTGTGCCGGAGATCGCTTCCAGAAAGCATATCGAAGCCATCTACGGCTTGGCAGATCAAGCCCTTTTGCAGGCTGGTCTTACCCGAAAGGATATTGATGCCGTTGCTGTCACTTACGCTCCGGGGCTGATCGGGGCTGTGCTGGTGGGGGTGAACTTTGCCAAGGCTGCGGCATTGTCTTTGGGCGTTCCCCTGATCCCGGTGCATCATATTCGGGGACATATTGCTGCCAATTATCTGGCATACCCGGACTTAGAGCCTCCCTTTGCCTGTCTTGTGGTATCCGGGGGACACACCACCCTCATTGATGTGAAGGACTATACCCACATGGAGATTTTAGGCACAACTCTGGACGACGCGGCTGGAGAGTGCTTCGACAAGGTCGCCCGTGTTCTGGGAATGCCCTATCCCGGCGGAGCTTCTCTTGATAACAGAGCGCGGGAGGGGAAGGAAGGGCGTTATCCTTTGCCCAGAGCAAGAGCAGGGGAGAACCCTCTGGATATGTCCTTCTCCGGCTTAAAAACCGCCGCTATCAACCTCATTCATAACGCGAGCCAAAAGGGTGAGGAAATTGTGGTGGAGGACTTGTGCGCGGATTTTTCTGCCGCTGTGTCTGACACACTTGTTCCCAGAGCCATGGAGCTTCTCCGGCGCACCGGCTACAAAAAGCTGGCTGTTGCCGGGGGCGTAGCTGCCAATTCCCGGATTCGGAAAGACATTCTGGCGGCTGCGGAAAAGCTGGGGGCAACGGTTTATATGCCGCCATTGAAGCTGTGCGGCGACAACGGCGCTATGATCGGTGCCCAAGGCTATTATGAATTTCTGTCTGGGAATCTGGCAGATATGACCCTGAACGCCTATGCCACCAAGTCCATTTTGGGTGAGGCACTCTGAAAACAGAAAATATCGCAATTCTCTCTTTAACACCCCTCAAATCAAAAACCTGAACTTTCCAAACATTTGCGCACCGGAAAGCTCAGGTTTTCTTGTTTTTCAAGGGAACACAAAAGGATTTAACGGGATTTGCTTTTCCCGGGAATGTAGTACGGTCTGTTGCTCCTTCATATTCGCGCGATTTCCTCGTGTGAAAAACAACTAACAATTGTGATTTTCCCTAATGATGTATGAAAGATTGCTGTTGACATAGCGCGATAATTTGGTAAAATATAATCGAACACTTTATACAGGAGGCATGACAATGGAGACGAAAAAGAAGTGCAAAAAAGGGAAGAAGATCTTTTTAACGATCATTGGCGTGATTTTAGCGATCATTCTTGTGCTCGTGCTGGCAGTTTCTGTGATTGCGAAAAATAATGTCAAGGCGATGGATCACTGCGTGGAGTCGGTTTTGACTGAATTGACCCACAACTTTACCGTAACACCGCTTGACCCCGGCGAATATGAGGAAATGACGATCTCCGGTATCATGAAGTTCCGTGTGGAGCAGTATGATATTGAAGGCGTTGGCAATTTGTCCATTATGCGCGTCAATATGGGCGTTATGCAGATGGCAACGGTGGTTATTACGCCGCAGGATAGGAATCTCCCTCTGCTCTCTGCGGACTATATGTACATCCTGTCCAACCGCAAAGCATATCTGGAGTTCTATGATGTGGTAGCTCAGAAGGATGATGCCTATTTGGAACTGTTGGGTGCATTGGAACAGGCGCAAATCGGCTATGATCATCTTGAAAATATTGAAACCACCCCTGCATGGTATGCGCATTTGCTGACTGTTACTTCTTATAAAGGCGGCAATAAGGATGCGGATCCCGATCTTGAAAATATGCTGTTGGACAGCCTGCGGGTTTACATGGACTATGGAAAGACATTGCCCCTTCTGACACAGGAGCAACGGGAGGAAAAGCTGGCGATCACTGTAGAGTATACCGATGGGTTGATTGAAAAGGGTGGCATCTCAACGGATGTGTTTAAGAATGCCCTGGGGAACGAAGAAACCAAGCGGTTTTTTGATCTGGTGTTCTTTGGAACTGCCGGGGATTGATGACTGCGAAGTGGGACGATATTGCTTTACACAGTATTCATAGTAAAGCCTTCAAATACGACAAAAAGACTTCACGATCGTGGGGTCTTTTTTGCGTTTCCGGTTTGTTTGGCGTGTTTTCTGACTTTACACCGCATTTTAGCTTTACAGCATAAATTGCGCATGAAAGAATCGAAAAATGCTCTTGCGTTTTCTGAAAGAGTGTTCTATAATGGCTATGACTATAATAATGCCCAAAAGTTGCCTTTGTTGCTTTTGTTTGTGATTGTAATGATGGACTTTTGAGCGTTAGAAAGCACTGCTTGTGGTAAAACCATAGGCGAAACCACCATTTATTGAGAGGACGGATGATTATGAACGCAAAACGATTGATCGCAATGCTTCTGCTGATCGCCATGCTGTGTTCTCTGGTTCCGGTTCAGGCAATTGATGCTTTAACCGAGAGCGTCGGCACCTCTGAGACGACTGAAGTCTCCGAGACTGTGGACGGAACTGAGCCTGCGGCAGAAGCGGAGTCTTCTGATTCTGAGGATGTCCTTGTTCAGGATGAAACCCTCAATACAGAAGGCTATGGCTCTGTTGACGAGCAAGCCCCCAGTGCGGAAATTCAGGCAACTGCGCTGACTGATGAGGAAAGCGAATTTTTCAGTCGTCTGAATTATTCGGGCTACTCAGGGCTGAGTGCGGTGCAGACGGCTGTGAATAACAACGATGCCGTTGCCGCGAAAAAGGCACTTTTGGCATATTATACGGACTTGTATAAAAATACCTATGAGCCCGAGCACTATACCGTCTACGGTGGCGGCTTGACAAGTAATACCAGATTTGAAATGGCTTATCGTGACGGTATGGCATTTCAGGAGTATTACCACGACTCCGTCATGGTTAAGAACGCGACTGCCGCAACCTATAATTGGTATGAGCTGGATCTGAGTAATGATAGCACAGGTGTTTATGTTCTGACCACCTTCCAGCGCTCCAATGACTATATTGAGATCCATTCCAGTAATTGTTCTAACACCTCGTATCGCCCCTATATTGTAGTAACATTTAAGGATGGCACAACATCTGATAAATACTATCCTACAGGCGATACGATTGCCAGCTATAACAATGGGGACAAGGATTATAGCTCCTATGAAATTCTCCGTGTTCAGCACACCGTCTCAGATGAAGCTGGAAACCTTATTACAGATCTGGGCACCGAGGGCGCGTTGCCTTATGGTACTTATTCCTACCGCTCCTATCTGCGATTTGATGATATCGCCAACTTGAGCAGTGTTTCCAGTGTCAAGCTGTATGTGCACGCAACGGTAAAAAGCGGCAAGGTCAATACCTATCCGGAATTTGCTGACGGCATTGAGCTGACCGTCATGCGTGCCCATGCCAAGAGCTGGTCTGAAGACGAGCTTACCTGGAATTATCTGAAATCTTCCAGCAATAAGGCACTGGCGCACTTTGCCTATGACGGTGTTGCAGGCGGCGTTGACTGGATCAGACCCAGCGGAGCCCCCGCTGAGTGGCTCAATGCAAACGCCCGCTTCTATGAAGTATCTGAATTTTGCCAGATCGGTGAGCTGGACTGGGCAAAGAAGGTTCTTATGGATTTCGTTGAAGCCTATAAGACAGATGTTCTTTCCTCCTCTGGCTATGCCTATGGCTACACGATCCCTTACTATGGTACAGATACCCGTGATATTGAACCGGCAAACCGTGCCGCAGAGATGCCTTATATTCTGGACCAGCTTCTGACCAACGGCAAGCTGACGGCGGATGAGTTCTACGACCTGATGCGGGTCATTTATAACGATGCCGACTATCTCTACAATGACCGCTCCAAAAAGGTCTGGCAGGGTGCTACAGCAACGCCCTCTACCTTTGACGGCGGCAAAGTAGCCGGCTCCAACCGTGGTGCGTGGCATTTGACAGGCTTCTACAACGATATTATGTACTTCAAGGAGTTTACTGCTGTCGCTGACTGGAGAGAAGTCTTTGATGGTCGTATGGATTATGTTGCCGGCAAATTGATCAATGCCGATGGCAGCTATAGCGAGGTCACCTTCAGCTACCCCACTGAGGTTCTCAACATGGTGGGCTACCTTCTGACTACCATTGACACCTTTGGCGACACCAATGCGTCCGCGCAGAACCTGATGAATCAGTGCGTCGGTATGGTCAAATACCTGATCGACTGCTCCTATCCTGATATGACCATGCCCTTCTGGGGTGAAGGATCGCCTCCCAGAGTTACTTCCTATATCGGAAAGATTTTGAGAAGTGTGACCTCCAGTGAGGACATCAGATACCAAAACATTCTTTGGTATCTCAATCGTTCCACAGGCATTGAACCCGCGACCAATGCACAGTATGACGATCTCAAGGTGGTCGTTGACCGCACAGACTGGAGCACCGATGCTTCCATGATCTTCATGAATGGTAAGGTGGGCGGCAACCACTCTCATGCTGATGCTTTGGCACTGCTGTTCTGGTATCAGGGCAGAGAGCTGCTTGCGGATACGGGCATGACAGCCTATTCCGGCACCGCTGCCAACTGGCAGGCCAAAAACACCGACTCTCACAATACTGTGGAGATCGACGGCAATGCGGTTGACAGTAACGGCGACACCTACCTCGCGGAAGATCTGACCCAGATAAGACCCTCCGTTATGGATGCTTCTGCAGGTGCCATCGACATGGGAGCCAACGATGATATTACCTTCGTCCGTGCGACTACCACGGCTACTGACGGCTTTACCCACTATCGTAATGTCTCCTTTGTGAAGGCTCTGGGTGACTTTATCATCGTTTCTGATCTGATCGATCCCGAGGATACCGCTTCCCATACCTATACACAGAACTGGCATACCGATCCCGGCTCCAGCCCCACGATTGCCAGCGATGTTCATGACACTGGCTTGACCAACTATTCTTCCGGACCGGATCTCATAATCAAGCAGGCGCGGGACGGCACCAAGACCATCACGGGTTATCTGAGAACCGGCTATGACGCGCTTACTACTGTCAATACCAAGTATTTCCAGTATGAGCAGACGGCTTCCGGCAATGTGACTTTCAACACCGTTCTGTATCCCATCGCTGATGGCACAACGGCTTCGGTAAATCCCCGCGCACTGAATGTCTCTGATGTTTCCAATGAAGTTGCAACTGCCATGAAGATCGATATAGCCGACAGCGACAACGGCAACCACAGTGTTTACCATTATAATTCCTTCGAGGCTGATCCTGCCCAGCGCACCTTCAGTCTCACCAGTGAACGCTCGAATTCTACCCAGCTTACCACGGATGCGGCAACTGTTGTTTTCAGTCTGCCCTCCAACGATGATGTAAATCTGGAATTTGTCTCCCTCGCTGGCGGCACAAATGTTACCATTCCTGACAGCGGTGTCACCATTGAAGCGAGCAAGGATGTTTCCGACCTGTCTGTCTCTGTTGTGGATGGCGTTGTCTATGTGGAGACTTCCGATGAGGGCGTCATCAACGGTCACACCACTGTAACCATTACCTGGACCTCCGGCACCACCATCAGTGAGGTTTATCTCAATGGTGATAAGATCAACGCCGGTATCTCCGGAAATGTTGCCACCATCAATCCCTCTGACGGACTGCTGATTCATTTTGATGGTACTGGTCTGCCTTACACTTACACAGACAGCGAAGGAGCAGCAAAAACCGTAACCACAGAGAGGGGTCGCTGGAACACCAAGCGTATTGGTACGATTTTTGTAGATACGATCCTCTATGATGACGAAACGGGCAATGTAAGAGAGGATTTCACCAGTATTTTCCGTGGATCGGCTGACACGGACAACCGTTATAATGGTTGGTATATTCGCTCCCACGAACTAGCCTATCCCATGAATTATGTCATTCAGCCCGGTGACCATATTGAGGTCTATGTGCAGAACTACAACCAGGACGAAAGCCGGGATACCTTGAATAACTTTAAGGTACAGGCCTGCTTTGATGGCGGCACATGGGGAGACTTTGCCGTTCTGACGACCGCTGACAGAAATCTGGAAACCGGCTTGGGCTTTGAGGTCTTTGATTTTGGTGAGGTTCCCGCGGAGTTTGTTGGCAAGACCCTTACCAGCATCGGTCTTTACTGGGGAGCCACACTGATCGATCTGGATATGACTTTCCGCGTTGATTATATCTTTGTAGGCCCGGAGAAGGACAGACCCTCCCATAACGGCGAATACCTGTTCTTCGACTTCAAAAATTCTCCTTCCGATCAGGCGAGATACAATACCGAGGTATACGGCAATGTGCAGTTTGACACCGCCGCAGCCAGCACCGGCAAGGCAAGCAATTGGTATGCCAGCACCAGTCGTGCCGAAATACTGGCAATCGATAATACCAATGAGGGTACTCTGACCATTGAAACCGCGGATGATACCACCTATACCTATGCGATATCAGGCACAAGCAGTACAAGCACACCCCTGAAGTACGCGCCCCACGGGAATGACTATGTTCAGGTGCGTATGCGCTTTGAGAATTGCAGCCCGATCGATGGAAAGACTCCCTTGATGCGGTTTTACTACTATGATACGCTGAATACAGCCGTAAGAAACACTGACTATGTGGAAGTGGTTTTGGACCCCAACCACATCACCAGCGGAGAATACCAGGTCTATACCGTTTCTGTCACCCACGCTATGGCAGACAAGGATTTGATCTATGGTGTCCGTCCTCAGTTCTCCAATTTCAATATGGGCGGCACGGATGCCCGCATCGTGATCGATTATATCTATGTGGGTGTTGAGGATTATCTGCCCAATGCCATTTTGGACGGTGTTCCTTATCTGCCCAACAACAGCTATAATAATGTCACAGAAGGTACAGATTCTGATGTCATCCAGTATCCCAATATCGGCGCGGTTCGACTGGATAAGGGCGCGACCGCTCCCGACTTCAACACCAACGGCGTAGCGCAGGTTGAGCTGAATGCCGCAGGCATCTCTGCTGTCGGCGGTCTGGATCTGGTTTTCCTTCTGGACGTTTCCGGCTCTATGGTCTGGCAGGTCGTAAACGATGAAACTGGAGAAAAGTCTGATACGACCCGATTTGTGGATGCTCTTACCATGATCGATGATATGTCAAAGGAATTGCTTACCGAAGGCTCCGGCAATACGGTTTCTTTGGTTACCTTTGGCGGCTATGACGCGCAGCACAACAGTGGTACCGGATCAACCGGCGGTTCAGGATACAACTATACATACAATAATACAGTTGTAAATGAGGATGGAACGAAAGAGACTAAAACACATGAAATTTTCATTCCTTATGTTGATACCGTGTACGAGGTGTTCCGTGCCCAGAGCAGCTATGCCAATGTAAAGAGATCTCTGGATATGAGCTCCATGGAATTCAGAAAGGTTAAAGACGATGACAGTGAGTCAGTCCTTACCCTTGCTGGTACAGATGGCAAAATTCTGATTTCCGGCGTGACCCGTGGCGGCACCAACTATGACTATGGCTTCTATGAGGCGAATAAGACTGTAACTGCTATTAAGAATGCCAATACCGCTGCTGGAAACGGCGACCGGGATATCGTTTTGGTATTCATTACGGACGGTATTCCTACAGTTTACAACGGCTATGGCACTGATTCCATTGATGACAACGGTAACACCAAGTACGGTGACTATGTTGCCGGTTCTTCCACGGAATTCACCAGCCAATATACAGATGTTTACACGGGCACATGGGAACAATATCTGAAGGAAAAGGATAATACCTATGCTACCACTCTGTATAACAATGTGACCCGCTTTGAGGCGGTTATGTATGACCTTGAATTGGATGGCATTGACGCGGATGATGCCCTTGTCATTCTGAAGGGTATGGTCGCCGGTGTGGAGGACTTGCCTGCCATCAAGGCGGTGGACAAGGCTGCTCTGAAAAAATTCCAGACTGAGCTGGCTTCCGAGCTGAAATATGCCGGCACCTATACGCAGGTCAATGACACCATCGGTGAGGCATATAACCTGCAGATGGCGGCAAAGTCTGGTACCACCGGCACAAATGTTGGAACCGTGACCCTCAGCCCTGCTCCCACCATCGAGGTCACCCGCTATGCTTTGGATTCCAGCGGTGAACGCAGCGGAACCGGTACTGTATTGGAGCAGGTCTGGTTCAACGATGAGGGAACGGAAGCCTATTCCAGCCTTCTGGGTGGGGAGAATGTGAACATTCTCAGAACCCTGAATGGAGTAACCACCATTTCCGCCGCTTATTTCACCTACACCAAGGACGAGTCCACCTCTGTTGAGGATTTTAACTGGCGTATTGGTAAGGTTGACGGCTATGATTATGCCCTGACCTACTGGGTCTATCTGGATGGCTCTCTGGAAGGCAAACGACCCGGTGGTCTGTATCCCACCAATGAGGTCGCAACCCTGGACTATATCGATATCAATGATAAGTATATGTCCATTGAGTATGATAAACCTGAGCTGAACTGGGGCGGCGCAACAACCCAAGTGGAATATTATTTGGTAAATGATAAGGGCCAACCTATCAATAATGATTATGTGGTGGTTCCTTTTGCCAATAGAATTCCAGTTGGCTCTGTAACTACCTTTAACCTTGACTGGAATCAGCCTATGACCATTTATGGCGCAGGCTATGTTCCTTCGGGCTACTATATGTATAGTCCCAATGCGAAATATTCTGTCACCGCAGGCTCTGCCAATGTGGGTAATGCTTTTGCCATTACAGACAGCGGCTCTCCTGTGACGACCATCCGTGTGGATAATGGCGGCACTGCGGACACCTCTGCTACCAAGGTTGCATTCGGCGTTCGTCCGGAAGGCGGCGACCCCGCGCCCTTCCTGCTGAATCCCGATACCATCGTTCTGGACTATGGCAAGCCCATCGTTGAGGATGTAACGGAAAATGATACCGGCACGAAGGATGGCTACACCTTTACCGCGGTAGGCTTTGTTGCCTATAATAGTGAGGCAGATCTCTATGTGCTTCGTGAGAACCAGGGTTCTGACACCTATGAGGGCAAGAGCGGTACATTCACCCTATCCGATGATGGCAAGGTCATTTATACGCCTAAGCGCATGATGTCCACCGCTGAGGAAGTGTTCGTTGTAGTGCAGTGTACCAAGAGCGGTACGAGCAATTACCTCTATCAGAAGCTCACTGTCCTTCCTGCCACCAATGTGCTCTATGAGACAGATTTTGCCAGCGGTGTCTATACTCCCAGCGGCTTAAGAGGTCTGTACTTCGGCTTTGATAACAGTAAGGATGCACAGCTTCGGTATAGCAGCGAGATCTATGGCGGGCTTAATTTCGACCTGGCTTCCAATTGGAAGAACGAGAATTATAAGGTCAATAATGTTTCCTATAAGTCTGTTGCATCCTTCTCCGTTTCTGATGGTAAGCTTATTGTGAATCCTGTGACCGGTGATGTAAACACCAGAGTTCAGTTCAATACAGGCAGCACAATGGCTTATTCCTCTGAGGGACATGAGTATTTCGAGATGCGGTTTATGCTCAAGAATCTTGATGATAGCGTAACCGGCAGCTTTATCGTTTTCACTCAGGGACACCTCTCCGGTGACTCTGCCTATCCCTATATCCTTCCCCAGACCACGGTCAATTTCGCGGATGTAAATGACAAGTATTACACCATTTCCGCACCGGTGTATGATGGTTGGAAAACCTATGGTGCCGCGGACTGGTTCAAGCTTGCCTTTACCAATGTTCCTGACGGAGCGCAGTTGGTCATTGACTATATCTATGTTGGCTCTGAGGCAGACCTTCCCTCCGCTGACTACCTGTACTTTACCTTCGATAACACCGTAGAGGATCAGCAGCGGTATAAGTCTACCGTTTACGGTGACGGCACTTATGATGTGAATGGTAGCTGGGTAGCAAGCAGCAATTATGATGTGGATGGTAGCTGGTTGCAAGCCACAGGCGCGACTTATAATGGAATTGAAAATGGCGCGCTCTCATTCACTCAGAAGGATTCGTCTAGTAATGCCTATATGCAAGTAAGAAATAATCTTAATTTTGCCTATAAATCAGGTGATGCCGATTATTTCCAGATCCGATTCATGCTGACGGGTGCTGATGCGGTCGATACCTTTGGCTTTATGCTGTACGCAAGAGACAACAGAGATACTGCTAATATCAATATAGATAAAGTTACCATCAACACTGCGGATGCCAATGAGAAGTATTACATCCTTACCGGCGAGATGGATGGCGGATGGACGAGTAACACAGAGTATATGCGTCTTTGGATACGATTTACCGGTCTGCCTACTGGTGCAACGGCAATGGTCGACTATCTGTATATCGGTTCCAAATCCGACCTGCCCATCCAGCCCGATACCCTGTTCATCGGCTTCGGCAATGATGCCAAGGATCAGATGAGATATGAGAAGGATCCTTCCTATAAGGGCTATAACCTTGACAAGACCTCCGGCGGTTGGCAGGCATCCAACGATGCGACCAATGTGGTTGTTGATAACAGTCTGGGAACCGTCAGCTTTACCTCCAATACACAGGTTAATGATAGGGCTTGGTTCCAGATTCGTAATACTCCCAAAATAGCTTATACGCCCTCCGGCAACGAGCAATTCCAGATGCGCTTTAAGCTGACCAATGTGGATAAGTCGACAACAGCTACAACCTTCAACATTGCGGTGCTTTGCCAGACGACCGATGGATCTAGTCTGACAGTGGTAAACAAACAATCGGTAAAGCTTTCTGACGCAAACGGAAAATACTATACCTTCACTGCATCGTTGAACACCACAAATTGGGTTTCCACAAATACATTCCAGTATATTTACATCCGCTTCTATGACGGTGCCTCGGATCTTCCTCTGGGAACCACGGTTACCATTGACTATGTGTACTTTGGACCCAATGATGCGGAAGCGATCGCGGCTCTCACCGGCATGGGCGATGAAGCGCTTACTGTCGGCGGCTCCGACTGGTCTGTTGTGGAATATGGCGAAACTGGCAGCGATTATCAGGATGACGGCTCCCGTCAGGATGACGGCTCCCTTGCTACGGATACCACCGCAAAGTCCAGTCTGGCATACTTCGAGGACTATAATGGACAGGAAATCCCTGAAAACTCCCTGTTCTTTGACTTTGATAATGACAAGGCGGCGAAGGATCGGTATACCAATCAGTCCCAGTATGGCGGCATTAACTTTGATTCCACCAGTCTGGATAATTGGTACTTGCAGGGTGGTTCCGGCGCGATTGATAACGCAAAAGGCACATTCACAATGACCAAGGCATCTGGTAAGTCCTATGTCAGAATGAGTACAATTGTTACTGGTGGGTCGATCTTTACACTGCCGCTGTCTTATACTCCTGGTGATAATGATTATTTCCAGGTTCGTTATAAGACTTCCGGCTTGACTCCTAGTAGTACGGATGTCTATTATCGCTTCTACTTCCTGTGCGAGAACAATAACGGGCTAAATGGTACTACTGCTGACTACACAAAGGACTTCCGCTATCAGTATCAGGGAGCAGATGGTCATGGATCAAGTGACTATCTTACCATAACCTTACCCATGAATGGTGTCAAGGAATATATGAAAGCCACTACGATCCAACATATCTGCTTTAGTATTGAAGGTCTGGTTTCGGATGGCTCCGGAACGGCTGTTGTTGACTATATCTATCTTGGACCGCTGGACAATGCCCCTGAGGAACGCGGTATTCATGAGGGATACGAAATTAAGGACTCCGCTGACCATCTGTACTTCGAT
>JAZNYB010000099.1:0-4790 GCA_045594185.1 Faecousia sp.
CAAGCCTGATTATTTTTGTACATATTTGAATGGAGTTTTTGATGGGGTGCTGCTTTTGGCGCAGAAAAAGAACCTCCCGGAAAGGCTCTCTCCGGGAGGTGGGGTTATGCCATCATTACTCCGCGTACCCTCTGTACAGGAAGGTCACGATCTGGGCTCTGGTACAGGTATTATTGGGGGCGAATTTGGTTGCGCTGATGCCGGAGGTAATACCGTTTTCCACTGCCCAAAGGACAGCATCGTGGTAATACTTGTCGGCAGGAACATCCGCAAAGGGGTTATCCGCTCCGGAAACGGCAGGAGAACCTGCGGCTCTGTACATAAAGGTCACAACCTGCGCTCTGTTGCAAGCTCCCTTGGGGTTGAAGGTGGTAGCGGTCGCTCCTGCGGTCACGCCTTCCTCCACTGCCCAAAGGACTGCTTTATAGAAATAATCGTCAGAATCCACATCGGTAAAGGGATTATTTGTGGTCGTGGGTTCGGGCTTTCCAGCGGCACGCCACAGGAAGGTGACCACCTGTGCTCTGGTGCAGTTGCCGTCGGGGTTGAAGGTGGTTGCGGTCGCGCCGGCGGTGATGCCGTTTTCGTATGCCCAAAGGACAGGCTCGTAGTAGTATTTGTCAGAGGGGACATCGGTGAAGGGGTTGTAGGGGAGGTTGATTTCGATAATATGAAGCACGCCGTCCTGAATGGCATAGGCTACACCGTCAGCCACAATAGAAATGTCATCATATTCCAGAGGGACAACAACCCGGTTGCTGACATCCACCAGACCGAATTTCCCGTCCATGCCAACAGCCATATAGCCCTCTCCGGTGCCATAGGCTTCCTCATACATCAGAGGAATTACAACCTTGCCGTTGATGTCGATCGCGCCCCATTTGCCGTCCTTACAGACAGCGGCAAGACCATCTTCAAAGCTGATGCCTTCATCATACTGGGCAGAAATGACTTCCTTGCCCGTCTTGTCGATAAAGCCGTACTTGCTGTCCGAAACGCACACCATGGCACGACCGTCTGCAAAGGGATAGCAATTGGTATAATCTGTGCCCAGGAAGTCCAGAACCATATTGCCACTATAGTCCATGTAACCGTTGAGCGGGTACACATTGACATTCTCCTGCAATTCTTCGTCCCATCTCCATGCATTGCAATACACCGGAATCAGACCCTCACCTGCCCAGCCGCAGTTTCCGCTGTAAGCCACTCCAAGACCGCCGCCCAGCATCTCATTAAATTCTTCCGGGAAGGTATAGATAATTTGACCCTGACTGTTGATCAGGTAAGAATACTCACGGAATCCACAAGAACCGGCAGAACCGCTGGAAGAACACACCATATAGTGATCCCGAACAAAGGCCACACCATCTCGAATGGGCTTTACCGAACTGGATCTCTCAATGGAACTAATCCATCTGTCCGGATCTTCCGCCAGAATTTCCTCCCTGATCTGCTCCTCCATGGACTCGATCTCAAAGGCAACCGTACCATCCAGATTATAATAATAGCTGCTGATCTCCTCAAATACATAGCCACTGGAGGTGCTGTTAATGGTTACAAAGCCCTCTGAATACTGGTATCCGTATGTACCTAACGCAAACTCTTCCGTTTCGGTATAAGACTGCAAAATTTTACCGGTACGATCAATAAGGGCATAATTAAGCGCATACTCCTCCTGGTCTGCTCTCTTCCGAATGGAAGCGTATCCGTCATAGTTCACCACGGAATCCGCTTCAATGTCAGTCCTTGTGATAATGATATCCTGTTCCGCTCTCGCCGTCACCGGCACCATGCTCAAAATCAGGCAAAGAGCCAGCAGCAGTGACAATACTCGCATTTTCATGTAAGTTTCCTCCTTTAATTCCGTCATAAAATAAAGACACATCCTCAAAAGCATCTATGAAGTTGTGCCGCAGGATTATTTTACCACAGCAACACCGAAAATACAATTCTCCAAAATCTCCTTTTGAAAAAAATTCACCTTTTCTTGCACTCCCCCACCCCCATATGTTATACTAAACACACCAAATTCCGGGAGGCGAAATCATGTTCAAGCCCTGCTGTGACCATCCCCACACCGTCCCCTACAGCATCGACCACGACCCCAAGCCCCTGAATCTGCCGGAGGACTTAACCGAAGCCATTGAGCGGCTTTTGTGGTACATCCCCAACATCCCCTCCCGGCAATCGAAACCCCATGAGCTCATCGACAACCCCATTTATGATGAATTTTGCTTCCGCTATATTTTATATCGTATCGGTATGCGCCGGGAGGATATTCTGTGGGTGCAGGAGATCGACCGGGAACTGATGAAGCCTTTTGAGGGGCAGATCTGCGTAAGCTGCCAAAAGCTGATCTTAAAGCGCAGCACCCGCACCAAGACCGCCGACCTTCTGCGCCACATCCGCAACTGCATCGCCCACGGTCACTTTAATCTCTGCGGAGATATGCTCATTGGCTTTGATTATGACACCAGCCGCAGGCGTTATACCGCCGTGATCAAAATCCGCCCCAAAACACTGCTTCATGCCCTCCAGCTTTTAGACCACGAGATCACCAAGGAGCATTTGTTCCGCTATGCCTTCCGGGAGCTGGGGTATGAGGTGCAAATGCAGCCAAGAGAGCTGTGGGGAGATATGCTCCTCAGTGGCAAGGGCAAGCGGTACTGCGTGGAGATCAAGGTGCTGGAAAGCCCCACCCACTATATAAAAGAGGATGTTTTCCGGCAGCTTTTGCGGGACTTTGCCAACGCCGGGGAAGTTCCCAAGGATGCGGAGCCGGTTTTGATTTTGGATATGGGCAGACTCACCCGGGATGCCAAAAAGCTCCTGCGCCGCTCCCCTGTTCGGGTCATGGATATTGGGGCTATTGAAAAGCTCATAAGGGGAATTGATGTGCTGGAAAACCCCTGAGGATGAAAAAGGAACTCTCCCGGAAAGGTGGAGAGTTTCCGCCATTTTATGTACATCTTATTGCACCTTTTCTGTGGCACAATATATTCATTACAGGCAGGAGGGTATGGTCATGCTGAATGTATACAGTGATAAGCCAACACAGGAAAAACAAGTGGTGTATAACAAACGGGGACACTGCTTGCGCAAGCTGTGGAGCTGGAACGCAAATTCCATTTGCGAGGACAGCGAGACAGGTCTGCTTCGGGTTCTGCTTCTGGGTCACGCCTTTAATTGGGATAGCATTTCAACCTTTGGCACAGTAGAAGGCAGCCGCTGCACCCCCTTGACCTTCGACTATTTAGGTAATTTCAGAGAGGGCTTGGCCTGCGTTCGTCCAGAGAATCAAAAATTCGGGTATGTGGACCGGGGCATGAATGTGGTGATTCCCTTCATATATGACTACGCCGAAGATTTCCACGAAGGCAAAGCCCGGGTCATGCGAGATGGTCGAAAACTTATGATCGACAAGCAGGGTCGGGAGCTTTTTACAATAGACGATATTTGTGCAAATATCGGTCTTTTCAGTGAAGGTCTTTGCAAAGTATCCATAATCCCGCCCAAACACATGAAACCGGTGTATTATTCCGAATATGATGATACAGTCGGCAACTGGGGTTTCATAAACGAAAGCGGGAAAATAGTGATCGAACCTCAATACATCTATGCCGATGATTTTGAAAACGGTATCGCCATTGTCTGCAAGGGCGAATTGCAGAAAGACGCAAGTGGAGGATATTGGGCAAAAACCGCTCTGTGGGGCGGCATCGACCGGGATGGCAAAGAAGTGATCCCCTTTATTTTTGATGAAATTAAGTATTTTTACGATACGCCGGGTATTTATATGGCACACATTGGAGGATGGAAGGAGGGCAACTGGGGCGTCATCGACGATCGGGGCAACTGGCTGGTGGAGCCTATATTTGATGAGATTGATTACGAATATGTGGATGGGCTATTTACCTTCTATACAGGTGAAATTGCAAGCAATGGAGAATCCTTCGTTGGTGTTTACGATTTGAATGCTCAAAAAGTGCTGCTCGAGCCTCGCTTCACCGATATAAGCCTTTACAAAGACGGAACAATTGCCGCAACCTTTTTTGATCCCAATCTTGGCAGAGAGGTTGAGATGCTTTTGGATCGTAAGGGCAAGGAGCTGTTCCCTTCAGTGTATAGCTCTATTCATCTTTGGAGCTATCCCTATGAGGTGTATATCCGGGATGAAAACGGTTGTCGCCACGGTTTGATTGACAAAAACGGAAATACTGTTCTTCCCTGTAAATACGCCGTTGCATGGAACGGATTTCTCCGGGAGCAAAAGCGGATCATTTTTGAGCAAGGCGACAAGGTTGGGCTTATGGATTTTAAGGATAAGGTTCTTGCTCCTGCTGTATACCACGAAATCCATGGCATAGACGATCCCCTTCTCACAATCCGCAAGGGCGATAAAAGCAATTATTCAGAGGGACTTATGGATTTTAATGGTAACATCATCCTTCCTCCCCGCTGTAAGCGCATCCGATGGCTCAAAGACAAGACCCATGTGATCTGCGAATATCATAACAATTTCTGCGAACTCTATGTATATACGCGCGCAAAGAAGCAGTGGTTTTGGAACAGAAAAGCCTAAAAAAGGAACTCTCCCGAAAAGAAGGAGAGTTCCTGTTGTTTTTGTATCCTTATTC
This sequence comes from Faecousia sp., assembly GCA_045594185.1. Classification (GTDB taxonomy): domain Bacteria; phylum Bacillota; class Clostridia; order Oscillospirales; family Oscillospiraceae; genus Faecousia. The sequence goes on from JAZNYB010000099.1 coordinate 4,638, forward strand.
CAAAATAATTGCGCCTTTGTTCCGCTCCCGCATACCTTTCAGGATGATCCGCGCGGCTTCCTCCGGGGTCACGGTTACCTGCTGACCTGTGGAAAGATCCTTCACAGAGCAAAGTCCGGCGTTGATCTCGTCCTCACCCAGAAGCACGGCATA
>JAZNYB010000100.1:0-16284 GCA_045594185.1 Faecousia sp.
CGAAAAGGTTGTCAGTGCCGCAGGCTATGCCCCTTTGCATGGAATGGATTTTGCGGGAAGCCTCCGCAAGACTTACCTCCGGGGCGAGCTGGTGGCAGAGGACAGGAAAGTTCTTTGCAAAACACACGGACAGTACCTCCACCGGGAGAAGGGATGGGTGTGAAGACCTAGCCTTGGTGGAGATTTCTCCATCAAAAACCGCCGTTTTTCTGTGGTCGGGGTGAAAAATCTCAGGAAAAACTTGCCAAAATATCCCGTTTGTGGTATGATAGCCCAAAATCCCCCATATGAGGGAAGAACCGGAGGAGAGAAAGCGATGAGCCGGATCGACAAGGAAAATTATTATCTGGATATTGCTGAGACGGTAGCGGAGCGTTCCACCTGCCGCCGGTATCGCTATGGGGCACTGATCGTCCGCAATGACGAGATCGTATCCACAGGCTACAACGGTGCGCCCCGTGGCAGAGCCAACTGCATTGATTTGGGCTATTGCACCAGAGAGCGGCGTGGCATCCCCTTTAAGCAGCAGATGGAGGTCTGCCGCAGTGTCCATGCCGAAGCCAATGCCATTATTTCCGCGGCCCGCAGCGAATGTATCGGGGGTACGATCTATCTGGTAGCCAGAGATGCCGCCACCGGAGAGCTGCTCGCAGACCCGGGTCCCTGCACCATGTGCAAAAAGCTGATCATCAATGCGGGACTTAGCCAAATGGTAGTGCGCCAGTCAGGGGGACGGTATGAAATTTTTAATGTGCAGGACTGGGTTTTCGATGATGATACCTTGATTTTGCCAGAATAAAAAAGCCTTGCATTTTAGGAGGAAGTGGGAAACCGCTTCCTCTTTTGTGTAAGGCTTCTTGCGTTTTTATACTCAGACAAACCGGGAGACAACGAAAAGTCCCCACCTTCGGAGCGGCTTGCTGAAGGTGAGGACTACTGGATTACAGCTTGTATTTATTCTTGTATTCCCGATACAGCTCCTTGAACCGCTGATCCTGTCCCTTTACATCGCTGAGATATTCGTGTGTCTCAAATCCTCCCATGGATGTTTCAATAAGGGCAACGGCAATATTGGAGCAGTGGTCGGAAACACGCTCATAGTTGTGCAACAAATCAGACAAAACAAAACCGGTCTGGATGGTACAAACCCCGGACTGAAGCCGGTCGATATGGGAATTGCGGATGGATGCCACCAGGCGGTCGATCACTTCCTCCAGAGGCTCCACCTTGTACGCCTTGTCCACATCGGACTCCACAAAGGAATCTATGGTGATTTCCAAAATCTCCATCAAAGCCTTTGTCAGCACTTCCAGCTCCTGAACAGCCGCCGGAGAAAAGGAAACCTTCTTTTCGTGGATCTCCTCGGCAACACTTACCACATTCATGGCGTGGTCGCCCAGCCGCTCAAAGTTTCCGATGACATGGAGCATCTTGGATACCTTTCGGGAATCCGCCACAGACAAGGATTTTGCCGACAGCTTTACAAGGAAGGTTCCCAGCTTGTCCTCGTACTTATCCAACTGATCCTCTTTTTCCTTGATCTCTGCTACTTTGGCAGGATCAAAGTTTTTCATAAGACTTACGGCGCCGGACAAAGCATCTCTTGCCACGCCTGCCATCTCCATGGTCAGATTGTGGGCTTCGCTGACTGCCACGGAAACCGTATTCAGCAGCCGCTCGTCCAGGAAAGCATAATTCTGCTCCTGATCGGAGTCCTTGACCAAACGGTTTGTGATCTTGATCATCTGCCGGTCCAGGGGCAGCAGCATGAATGTGTTGAGCACATTGAAGGCGGTATGAATCCCGGCGATCCACACCAGATTGACCGGCTGATCAATGAAGCTGAAGTCAATGATGGCATGAAGTCCATAAAATACCACCATGCACACTGTCGCGCCGATGAGCTTCATGACCACATGGACAACTGCCACCTTCTTGGCGTTCTTGTTGACGCCCAGGCAGGAAATAACGGCAGTAATACAGGTTCCGATGTTGGCACCCAAAATCAGAGGGATGACAGAGCCGAAGGTAAGGCTGCCGCTGATGGAAAGGGTTTGGATAATGCCCACAGCAGCGGAGGAGGACTGAATGATGCCTGTAAAAGCGGTTGCCAAAAGCAGACCCAAAACGGGGTTATCAAAGAGCAGGAACATATTCTGGAAGGCAGGGGTGTCTTTCAGCTCTGCCACCGCATCGCCCATAAGATCCAGACCAAACATCAAAACAGCAAAGCCGACCAAAATTTTGCCGATGTCCTGTTTCTGTGGCTTTTTAGACACCATGATCATGGCAATACCAATGGTGGCTAAGATGGGTGTAAAGCTGGAGGGCTTCAAAAGCACCAGCCAGCCGGTGCCCTCAATACCAGACATAGTGACCAGCCAGGCAGTAGCCGTAGTGCCGATGTTAGAGCCCAGGATCACACCAATGGTCTGCTCAAAGGGCATAATGCCGGAGTTTACAAGACCAACCAACATGACTGTAACAGCAGAGGAGGATTGGATCGCCGCAGTAATAACGGTGCCCAGCCCCATCGCTGACCAGGGATTGGAAGTGACCTTTTTTAGAGAACGCTCCAGAGAGCCGCCTGCCAGCTTCTTAAGTCCGTTGGACATAACATCCATGCCGTACAGGAAGAACGCCAGACCGCCCACCAGAGTAAACAGCTTCAACAAAATGTCTAAAAACCGCATAGGATAATCGCCTACCTTTTCTTGCGTTTGTTGTATTCATTATTTGCGAAACTTCACCAAATACAAATATACAGAAAATCAGTCCGAAAGTCAAGGTTCTTTTTGCTGGTATATCCCGGAAAGCAAAAAAAGGAACACCCTCCGGAGCTTTTCCGGAGGGCATCCATCAGTTTCTTTTGTGACTGTCCCCTCTGGTGCCGGGAACGATGCCATTGACTGCGGGAAGCTCCGGGTCTTTGACCTCCCACACCAGAGGCTCTTTCTTTTCGTTTTCCTTCATTTTCTCCCACCTCCCATATTAGGGTGGGGAGTAGATGAAATTTTATGCGGGTTTAGCCGGCGTAGGTCACCAGTTCTACGGTGTAGCCCTCTGCCCGCAGCAGATCCACCAGTCCGTCCGGTCCCAGAAGATGGGCAAGACCTACGGCATAGAACACGGTATCTCCGCTGGCAAGATAACCCTTTGCCACATCCAGCATCTTGAAGTTTCGGTCGGACAACATGGCCTTTTCGTATTCGTCCTTGACCTCGGCGTGAAGACTTCTGCACTTTTCGTACAGCTCGATCTCCTCCTCGGTCATGTCCGCCTTTTCCTCCTCGGTCAGTTCCGGGAAGTCTTCTTCGTCCTCCTCATTGAGGTACTCGATCAGCTCCGCTTCATCGCCCCGGCACCACATCTCGAACAGTTCTCTGGTGGATTCGTTGGAACCGGTGCGGCTGGAATAAATGGTGGTCATAAGGAGGAATTCCTGCAGCTTGTCAGAGTAGCCGGTCATCATCTGGATCTGCTCCAGACCGGACTCCACATCCATAATCTCCTTTTCCTGCTCTCTTGCCCGCTCCATGAGCCGCCTGTCCATGCCGTTGTCGCTGTCCAGACTGTAATCCTGACGAAGGAAGAAGTTGCTGATGTCGTTAGACCAGAGAGAGGGCTTCAGGTAATCCGTATAGGCATTATAAGAACCGGCAGCCTTCATGGAAAGCACCGCGTCCTCATAGACCGTCTCGTCCAGATGGTCAGCGGCGGTGGTGCCGTCGGAATAGTAGTAAGCCTCCGCAAGCTGCGCCATAAGTTCTTCATCCTCTTCGATCTGCTGGGAGAAGGCTTCATCGTCAAACTCCACAGCCAGAGCATCGGAAGCATCAAAGGCATCATAAAGCTCCTGAGGCAGGAAGGAGGTGCGCTCGTCACCTACATGGATCGTGCCAAAGAGCCAGAGAGTCGCGCCCTTGTCGTCTGTGACCTGATACAGGACAGGAGTTGCCTTTTCCTCCGGCTCCTCCATAGGAAGCTCCTCGTCAGTAATATTCTTGTAAGCCTCCCGGCTGGGCAAACGGATGGATATGGAGTGTTCCATAGCAATATTGGCGTATTCTGTACCAAACAGGTGAGTACCCTGGAAAGAAACCCCATAGGCGGTGGGCAGGAATGTATCCATATCTATAGCCAGATAGCCTTCCAGCGTTTCCGTCTCATACTTGTCGGCGGCATTATCAATGAGGTCAGGATCTCCCAGATAGTTCTCAGACAGCTTCTTTTCCATATTGATGCCTGCCTGCTCATTGCCGGTAAACTCCAGCACCAGACAGCCGGCGGCATATTCCATGGTAATGGATTCCAGCTCCGCGAGCTGCAGCGCAAATTCCGTCAAAGCATTGTCGTACAGACCGCTGATGATGGAAGCACCCACCGCGCCGGCATCCTCCAGCTCGCCGTCATAGCCATAAGACAGCCGTCCGTCCCGATAAGCTTCCTCGTACTCCATTTCTTCCGTGGTGCCATCCGTCATGTCCACATACTGCTGGGTGATTTTGTTGCTTGCCATATAGCTGCTGCTCTCGCCATAGGAATTGAAATCCATCTTCTCGACGATCGCTGTGGCAGCCGCTCCGATGGCAACCTCCCAGTTGCTTTGGGTCGTTTTGGGAACAGCGGCGACCATTGCCATATAGCCTGTTTTCAGAAGCTGCGGAGCAAGGAGATCCTCAATCTCCAGCCAATCCTCTCCCTGAGGAGCGGCTGCAGTCTCCGCCGGCTGGGAATTAAAGTCCGTCACCGTGATGGTGCTACTCCAGTGGGCAGCTCCCCGGGTGAAGGTGTAATTATAAGTAAGGGAGGAGATCATTCCGTTTTCCACAGTCGCCGTTCCGCTGGCTTCCACAAGCTGCTCTGCCTCCAGACCGGTCCAGCTCTCCGGGGCGGTGGGGTCAGCAAAGGTATAAACCGCCTTGCTGCCGGTGACACCTACAGTGATGGTTTCATAAAGTGTCTCGTCCAGAAGCACTGCGGGGTAGAAAATTTCCTCAAATTCTTCCACAGTGGAGGATGACTTAAACTTCGCTCCATCCAGTTCCAGATAGGCTGTCTCATTTGCGTAAGCAAAGAATTCTTCCACAGTCTGATCGTTATATTTCCAGCTTCCCTGTACATTCGCTACAGGGGCTTCCCCGGAAATGTCCGTCCAGTTAAACTCATATTTACCGGATTCGGAAAACTCAGCCCCGCCCACAGTCATGGTGCTGCTGCTCTCCGAGGTATATTGCAGATTCTTTGCTTCTCCAAGGGAAGCGATGCCGGATTCCCAATGGCTCATATCGGGGCCAGGAGGGTCGGTGGGCGGTGCTTCCGTAGGCTCCGTGGGCTTCTGAGTGGGTGTTGTAGGGTCTTCTGCCTGCCCTGCGCAGCCGGCAAGCCCCATGAGCAGTGCCACCGCGAGAAGCAAAGCGATAATCTTTTTTGTCATTTTGTATCTTCCTTTCTTCAACACTTTTCCAAAAAAGCAATTGTCACCTGTATTATAACATCTCTTGCGTGAAAAATGTTAACAAATTATGAACACTCAAGGGGTTGCGGCATAAAATAAGAAAAAACTGTCCAAAATGGAAAGAAGAAATCCCCTTTATGTGGGAAGGAGGAATTATAATGAAGGTACGCCAGATCATGACCCCCAGAGCCATTCGGGTAGGGCCGGAGGAGCCTGCGGCGGTGGCAGCGAGAATGTTGGCAAGGTATAATGTGGGTGCGCTGCCTGTTTGCCGGGAGGATGGCAAGGTATGCGGCATGATCACAGACCGGGACATCGTTCTTCGCTGCGTGGCGGCAGGGCGTGATCCGGAGCGGGTGCCGGTGCGCCATGTGATGACCGGGAAAGTCGTTACAGTGAATGCGGAAATGGATGTGAAGGACGCGGCGGAGCGCATGGCAAGAGAGCAGGTGCGCAGACTTCCTGTGGAGGAAGGGGGCAAGCTCTGCGGCATCCTCACTCTGGGAGATATTGCCAACAGCCCGCAGTATTCCATGGAAGCTGCCCAAGCTTTGGGGCAGATCTGCACCGGGATCAGCAATCGGTAAAACCAGCGATTTCCAACAAAAACAAACCAGGGGGCTACTTATTAAGTGGGCAGCCTCCCGGTTCATTATGGTATTATTTCTTCTTCAGCAGATCACGGATCTCAGCCAGGAGCTTTTCCTCTGCGGAGGGCTCAGGGGGAGCGGGAGGAGCGGCAGGGGCTTCTTCCTTCTTCTTGCCCATTTCGCCCAGCTTGTTCAGCATCTTCACCAGCCAGAACACCACCAGAGCAAGGATGACAAAGTTGATCACAGCAGAGATGAAGTTGCCGTAATTCAGGGTGTTGAGGATCACTTCCCCGGTAGCTTCGTCGATCTTGGGTTCTCCAAAGATCTGGGGCAGAGCGATCTTCCACTCAGAGAAGTTGATGCCGCCCAGGAACATGGAAACCACCGGCATAATGATGTCGTCGGTCAGGGACTTGGTAATGGTGGAGAAACCACTGCCGATGATAACGCCGACCGCCATAGACAGTGCGTTGCCCTTAACGGCGAAAGTCTTAAATTCTTCCAACCAGCCGGGCTTTTTGACCTTTTTTTCTTTTTTGTTTTTCTTGGACATATGCTTGCTTCCTTTCTGATTATTTTTTCCCATTGCATCGCCCCGAAAAGCCATCGTCAATGGGCAACTTCCACATATTTTTCATTCCAGCAGTCGTCAAACAGGTGGCTGTCTCTGGTCATGGAGCAGCCCTGGAACACATCGTCTGCCAGCTCCTTCATAATGTCCTGCAATTCCAGAGGTTCCAAATAGAACTCCGGAATACCCTCTGTGCCAACCATTGCCCCAAGCATTGCCCCCGCCAAGGTTCCCAGAGCGGCGGAGTCATAGCTGTGGTTCACGGCGGCAACGATCCCCCGGTCAAAATCCGTAGGGAAGCGCAGACATACATAGCAGGCTGCCGCCAAAACTCTGTGGGCTTCCTCCGGCTTCAGCTCCTCCATGGCAGCGACCGGCTCTGCGCCATGGTCTGCCAACGCTTCTGCCTGCGTGAGTAACTCCCGGATCATGCGGGTCTGCCGGGGATAGGCGGCTGAGAATTGTTCCTCCGTTTCCTTTATGGCTTCGTGGAGAATGTTACGGAAGCTGTTGGGGCGATCAAAGCAAATTCTGCTCATCATATTTGCCAGATATGCCCCCGGAAGAAAGCCCAGAGGATCACCGTGGGTCAGGGCAGCCGCTTCCGCGCCTAACCGGGTGGCTTCCTTCCGACCGATCCGGGAGGGTGCGGCATACAGCCCCACAGGGAACGATCGCACAAGGGCAGCCGCGCCTTTGGCAGTGCTGACAGGCTCATCCATGGTGCCGGTTCTTCCCAGCTCCAAAGCCAGAACCGTTGCCCGGTCGGGATTTCTTCTTTGATGCAGCTCCTCCTCCCAGCACAGCCAACAGTATCTCTTTCCCAAAGGGCGACCCTGAGAGAAAGAGGTGCGGCGGTAGGTTTGGGTAGAGAGCCAGTCTTTATAAGCCAGCTCCAAATAGCCCACATAGGGAGCCATAATCCCCCGCATTGCCCCACGGGTAGCACCGTAGAGCAGACCGTTTGCCGTAAACAGTGCCATTTGGGTATGGGCGGAGATTTCCGCATAGCCATTGTCCATGGTATAGCCCTGAATCCCATAGGGGCCAAACTCCTCTAAGATCTGCTCCATGGTATGCTCCCGGACGCAGCTTCCCAGCGCGTCCCCGGCGGCAGCACCCAAAAAGCTGCCCCGGATCTGATCGTTGATTCTGTTCATACATAACTCCTTCCGGTGTTCAGCTTCTGTAAGTCTTTCGCCGATTTTGGCATACGATCAAAATTGACCGTTCTTTTTCAGGAATTGAGATAAATCAGCAGCACCGCGATATCTGCCGGGCTGACCCCGGAGACACGGCTTGCCTGACCGATGGACTTGGGTCTGATCTCATCCAGCTTTTGCCGTGCTTCCAGCCGCAGCCCCCCAATGGACAGGTAATCCATGTCATCGGGCAAAAGCCGGGATTCCTCTTTTTGAAATTCCTCCACCTGTTTTTGCTGGCGGGCGAGGTATCCGGCGTATTTTAGCTGAATTTCTACCTGCTCCGTCACAGCACCGGACAATTCCGGACGGTCTTTATCAAAGGGGGCAAGGTGGCTGTAGTGGACTTGCGGGCGGCGCAGCAGGTCAGCAAGCCTTGCAGAGCCCTTTACCGGGGCAGTGTCCAGGCTTTCCAGCATTGCGTTCAGCTCCGGGGATTCGGGCAGCCCGGTGCTTTCCAGACGATTGATCTCCCGGCGTACCTGCCTGTATTTCTCCTCCACAGCCGCAAGCCGCTCCTGAGATACAAGCCCAATTTTCGCTCCTATGGAAGCAAGCCGCTGGTCTGCGTTGTCCTGCCGGTGAAGCAGGCGGTACTCCGAACGGCTGGTCATCATGCGGTAGGGCTCTTCCGTTCCCTTGGTCACCAGATCGTCGATCAGCGTGCCGATATAGCTGGTGTCTCTGGTGAGGATAAAGGGTGGGCGACCCAGACATTTCATGGCGGCGTTGACCCCTGCCACAAAGCCCTGAACAGCGGCTTCCTCATAGCCGGATGTGCCGTTGAACTGCCCCGCGCCGTAAAGCCCGGAAATCTTCTTGCACTCCATAGTCGGATACAAAGCAAGAGGGTCGATACATTCATACTCAATGGCATAGGCGGGACGCATAAGCTGGGCGTGTTCCAAGCCGGGAATAGAGCGCACCATTTCCACCTGTACATCATAAGGCAGGCTGGAGGAAAGCCCTTGCAAATACATCTCCTGGGTATCCAGTCCGCAGGGTTCTACAAAGATCTGATGCCGCTCCTTGTCAGGAAAACGCACCAGCTTGGTTTCGATGCTGGGGCAGTACCGGGGGCCTACGCCTAAAATCGTGCCATCATAAAGAGGGCTTCGGTGCAGATTGTCCCGAATAATCCTGTGGGTCTTTTCTGTAGTATAGGTAAGGTAGCACACAGCCCGGTTTTCCAAAGCTCCTTCCGTGCAAAAAGAGAAGGGTTCAGGGGTTTCGTCTCCCGGCTGCAGCTCCATTTTATCATAATCCAAGGTCTTTCCGTTGACTCTGGGGGGTGTACCTGTCTTAAAGCGGCGCAGGGGCAGTCCCAATTTCCGCAGGCTGTCTGACAGACCTATCGCCGGGTGCATCCCATCCGGGCCGGAGGAAGTGACACAAGAACCTGTAATGATGGTGCTGTCCAGATAGGTGCCTGTTGCCAAAATTACAGTCTCCGCTTCATACCGAAGACCAAGCTGGGTCATAAAGCCCCGCACCTGTCCTTCCTCCACCAGAAGCTCCGTGACCATATCCTGATAGACTTCCAGATTGTCCTGATTTTCCAGAACTCTTTTCATATGCTCCTGATATTTTCTTCGGTCAGCCTGAGCCCGCAGGGAGTGGACGGCAGGCCCTTTTCCCCGGTTGAGCATACGGTACTGAATACAGCAGGCATCGGCGGCTTTTCCCATTTCGCCCCCCAAGGCATCCAGCTCCCGCACCAAGTGACCCTTCCCGGTGCCACCAATGGCGGGATTGCAGGGCATATTGCCGATGGCATCCAAGTTGATGGTAAAAATAGCGGTTTTCAGCCCCAGACGGGCGGCGGCAAGGGCAGCTTCAATTCCGGCGTGTCCCCCACCTATGACGGCAACCCGAAAAACACCTTGTACCTCCGGCAAAAATATCCCCCCTCAAAGCTCTGCGCATTGACCGATCAGAGCCAAAAGCATAGTTCTATCAGTACAACATTATAGCAAACCAAATCCGCAAATACAAGGGCGAGAAGCAAGAAAATCTCGGCGCAGAGAAGCAAGAAAAGCTCTGCAAAGTTCTGCCTCGGCGGGCTGTAACATTATTCCCGGTTTGTGTCAATGATTTTGCAACATTTTTCCCATCAGTCAGAAAGTCATACAAAAAGAGCCTGCCGCCACGATTCCATGGGGCAAGCTCCTTTTCTTATATCTCAGGGGTCATATTTCTGAAAAACCTCCGGCTTATGCACTTCGCCGTGGTCGCTGGGGGTCAGATTGGAGTCAGAGATCAAATGCCGGGGGCAGACCTCCACGCACAGACCGCAGTCGTCGCACAGGTCATAGTTAATGCTGGCAAGGTTGTTTTCCACCCTGATCGCACCCTTGGGACAGATCTTCTGGCACTTGGTGCAGCCGATGCAGCCGATCTCGCAGCCCCGCAGGGTCACAGAACCCCGGGCATTGGAGGCGCAGGCTACCTTAATATGGCTGCCATAGCGTACAGGAACGATCAGATTTCTGGGACAAGCTGTTGCGCAAGCCATACAGCCCACGCACAGGTCGGGGTCTACCTTGGCAACGCCCTCCACTACCCGGATAGCATCGCAGGGACAAACCTTGGTGCAGCTTCCAAAGCCCAGACAGCCAAACTTGCAGGTCAGAGGCCCACGACCGCCTACCTTGGTGGCAGCGGAGCAGTCGTGGGGACCTTCGTAATGTCCCTTGACCTTGGCAGTAGTACCGGAGCAGCGGACGAAGGCGACCTGCCTGCCAACCTTTTTCGCTTCCACACCCATGATGGCTGCCATTTTTTCCGTGCAGTCGTCGCCGCCGGCAGCGCAAAGTCCCACGGCGGCTTTTCCCTCCAGCACCGCCTGGGCATAAGCAGCGCAGCCGGAGAAGCCGCAGCCACCGCAGTTCGCTCCGGGCAGGGACTCCATAAGCGGCTCCATGCGGGGGTCAGTCTCCACATAAAACACCTTGTTGGCGATGGCGAGAACAGTACCAAACAGGACACCAAGACCGCCCAAAACACCAAGGGCAATTAAAATATTCGTCCAATTCATTTTAATTTCCCTCCTTTAGACGATCTTCATGCCGGAAAAGCCCATGAAAGCCAGAGCCAGAAGCCCGGCGGAGATCAGAGCGATGGGGTAACCCTTAAAGCACTTGGGGCAATCCGCTTCCTCCACCCTTTCCCGCACGGCGGAGAAAATAAGGATGGCAAGGGTGAAGCCCAAACCGCCGGTCAGACCGTAGACCAGAGATTCCAGCAGATTATAGCCCTCCTGAATATTCAGAAGCGCAACGCCCAAAACGGCGCAGTTGGTGGTGATCAAGGGAAGATAGATGCCCAAAGCCTGATAAAGAGACGGAACGCTCTTTTTTAAGAACATCTCTACCACCTGAACGATGGAGGCGATAATGAGGATAAATGCCATGGTGTCCATGTACAAAAGATCCAGAGGAAGCAAAACATATTGGTAAACCACCCATGTGGCAAGAGAAGCGATGGTCATAACGAAGGTAACGGCCGCGCCCATGCCCAAAGCGGTGTCCATTTTTTTGGAGACGCCCATGAACGGACAGATGCCCATGAATTTCACCAGAATGAAGTTGTTGGCGAAGATGGCACCGAAGGCGATGCTTAAAATACCCGCAAAGCTCATCTTTCCGCAACCTCCTTTCTTTCCTTGGCTTCCTTCTCACGAGCCCGCTGTTCCATGCGGTGAGACAGCCACTGGGAGAAAGCGATCAGACAGCCCAAGGTCAGGAAGCCGCCCACAGGCAGGATCATCATGGCAGCGGGATACCCTTCCGGGATAATGCGAATGCCCGCGCCTCCGTTCAGCAGACCTGCCCCAAAAGTCCCCGCCCCAAGCAGCTCCCGGATGATGCACATGGCAACCAGAGCCACGGTATAGCCGATGCCCTGAGTTAAGCCGTCCACTGCGGAAGCCAGAACGCCGTTTTTGGAAGCGAACGCCTCGGCTCTGCCCAAAATGATGCAGTTGACCACGATCAAGGGAATGAATACGCCCAAGCTTTCCGACAGCTCCGGCAAAAACGCCTGCAAAAGCAGATCCACCATGGTCACGAAGCCGGAGATAATAACCACATAGGCGGCAATGCGGATGCTGTTGGGAATTACCTTGCGCAAAAGGGAGATCAGCACATTGGAGCAAATGAGGATCAGCGTTACGGACAGCCCCATGCCGATGCCGTTAAACAAGGTGGTGGTGATGGCGAGAACGGAACACATCCCCAAAAGCTGCGCCAAAACCGGGTTTTTGGAGAGCAGGCTCTCTTTTAGCTGTTTGCCAAAATTCATGGGTTACCTCCTTCCAGACCTTCCGCGCAGGCAAGAGCCGCGTTTACGCCTTGGGTAACAGCACGGCTGGTGACGGTTGCGCCGGTGAGGGCTTCAATGCTGCCGCCGTCCTTATTCACGGAAAGGCTGCCGGACTGCCCGACAAACTGTCCCCGGAAGGCTTCGCCCGCCTCACCCTTGGCGGCGTTTTCGCCCAAGGCGGGTGTCTCGCTGTGGCTGACGATCTCAACGCCGGTAACGGAAAGCTTGCTGTCCACACCCACCATCATGGTAATTTCGCCCCCATAGCCTGCGGGGTTTACCTGAAATACATAGCCGTCCGTGGTTTTGTACACTGCCTGCACCAGTCCCGTCTCGTCGGGGAACTGCTCAAGCTGCCGCTCAAAGCGTACACCATCAGCCATAACCGCGGACAGGGCTTGCTCTGTTTTTTCTTTGGTAGCCTGGGCAATGCGTTCTTCTGTTATGCCGTTGACCAGAGCAAGAAGCACCGCCATGAGAGCAGTGATCACAAACAAGGTGCAAACGGCCTTTAAGCCGGGATTCTTTTTCATTTCGCCCCCTCCTTTTTCCGCACACCAAAGCGGCGGGGTCTGCCGATGCGGTCAAAGAGGACTACACCGCAGTTCATGATCAGGATGGCATAGCTGACACCCTCCGGGTATGCTCCAAAATAACGGATGAGAATGGTCACAAGACCGCACCCTACACCATAGGCGATCTGACCCCAAGCGGTCACAGGGGAGGTCACATAGTCCGTAGCCATGAACCACGCCCCCAGCATAAGACCGCCGGAGAGAAGCTGCGCCGCTGTCCACACCAGCCGGTCATTGCCCATGGGGAACAGGAAGGCAAGCACTGCCACGGTGCCCAGATATGCCAGAGGAATCCGCAGGCTGATGACCCGGCGAATCATCAGATACAAGCCTCCCACCAGCAAAAGCATGGCGGAAACCTCACCCACGCAGCCCCCCGTTTTGCCTAAGAACATATCCAAAAGGGAGGTATTGCTTAAAGCACCGCCGTGCATGGCATCCAGAGGGGTGGCAGAGGAAATGGCATCCGTGGCAGAGGTCACAGCCTCCGTTGTGCCGAAGATACCGGGCCAATCGCCGTAGCTGACCCAATTGGTCATGAGAGCCGCCCAGGAGAACATAAAGGCTCTCGCGCCCAAGGCGGGGTTTACAAAGTTTTTGCCAATGCCGCCGAAAAGCTGCTTGATCAACACAATGGCGATGAAGTCACCGATCACCAGCACCCAATAGGGCAATGTCACAGGACACACAAAGGCCAGCAGAATACCGGTCACAACAGCGGACAAGTCTCCCACGGTGCAGTCTTTTTTGAGAAGCTTGCGGTAGCCCCATTCAAAGAACACACAGGCACCCACAGAAAGGACAGTCATGGTCAGAGCCCGGAATCCGAAAGCGATCACAGACCACACCAAAGCGGGCATCAGGGCAATAATGACATCCAGCATCAGCTTCCATGTACGGTTTTTTCCATGCACATGGGGAGAGCTGCCCAGAGTCAGAACATAGAAATACTTAAATTTACCAAGCATATGAGCCCCTCCTTACTTTTTCGCCGGGGGCGGCGTGGAATCCCGGAGCTTTTGCTTGCCGGTGCGGATACTGTGGACAAGGGGAATGCAGGCGGGGCAGGTATAGGCGCAGGAGCCACATTCCATGCAGTCCATAAGATTCAGCTTTTTCATAGCTTCCACATCTCCCTTTTGCTGGGCACTGTATAAGTACAGGGGCATCAGGTGCATGGGGCAAACGGAAACGCACTTGCCGCAGCGGATGCAGTGGGGATGCTCTGCCACATATTTGTTTTTCTCTCCCAAAATGGTCACAGCATTTACGCCTTTGATCACCGGCACTGCCAGATCGAACTGCGCGGAGCCCATCATAGGGCCGCCGGAGAGGACTTTATAGGGGTACTCCCGGAAGCCCACAGCCTCCAAAAGCTCATAGAAGGGCGTACCAAAGTGGACAACATAGCTTTTCGGATCCATGGTAATGTCTCCGGAGACGGTGACGATCCGGCGGATCAGGGGCATTCCTTCAAACACCGCTTCGCAGATGGCATCGCAGGTGGCGGCGTTGAATACGGCGCAGCCCACCTGAGCGGGAAGCCCGCCGGGAGGAACCTGCCGCCCGGTAATTGCCTGAATGAGCTGCTTTTCCGCTCCTTGGGGATACCGGGCAGGCAGAAGCCGCAAACGGATACCGGGATGGAAGCGCAGAGCCTTCCGAACAGCATCGGCTGCTGTCTTTTTGTTATCCTCCATGGCTATGACTGCTTCCTTTACCCCCAGGATCTTCATAACGATCTCCAGACCCCGCATACAGGAATCCGCTTCCGTTAAAAGTAACAGCTCGTCAGCGGTGATGTAAGGCTCACATTCGGAAGCGTTGACAATAACAGTGTCCACCTTGCCTATGCCGGAGGACAGCTTTACATGAGTGGGAAAGGTCGCGCCGCCCATGCCTACGATGCCTGCCTCCCGGATGATCTCGATCAGCTCCTCCGGGGTCAGCTTGTCAGCAGAACGCCGGGGCTTGATGGAAGGGTCGGGGGTATATTGCCCGTCGTTTTCAATAACGATGGACATGACCGTAGTTCCGTTGGGATGAGGGCGGGGTTCGATTGCCTTGACTGTGCCGGAAACAGAAGCGTGGACAGGGACACACAGCCCCTCACCGTCACCGATCTTTTGACCCATGAGCACCGTATCCCCTTTTTTCACCAGGGGCTTACAGGGCGCGCCGATGTGCTGAGACATGGGGATGATCACCTGCTCCGGAGCGGGGAAGACGGTGATTTGACGAAAACGGGAAAGAGCTTTCATATCCTTGGGATGAACACCGCCAAAGAAGGAAAATGCCATGAAAGGATCACCTCTTTATGAAAAATGGACTGCCTGCCGATGGTTTTTCAGCCGCACGGCAAAGCTGTTAGGTAAGAGCAAAACTCGTCATTTCTTACTATACAGCTTTTTTGCTGATTTGTCCACATAAAATCGAAAAACATGAAATAAATATGTTTATATCGAGAGAAAATATTGCAAAAATGGGAGAATATGCCAGAAAAGCAATGGGTTTTTTGGATGAAAAAGTACGATTTGGATGGGGTTTCCAAATCGTACCGCATGGTTTTATTTTAGAGACAGGCTCACAGGCTTCCCCATACGCCATCACGGAACAAGCCCTTGAGCTTCACCGGGGCGATCTCGTTATGAAGCTCTGTTCCCAAGGCGTAGACCTTTACATAGTTAGGGCTGTGACCTGTCCACAGAGCTTCTCCGGAGACAATCCCCAGCTTTTCCGCTTCCTCCGGGGACAAGGGAGCGGTTTCTTCAAAGAGAACCTCCTGCACTGAGCCAACACAGCCTTCCAAATAAGACCTTTCCAGCATGGCGGCAGTCTCTACACCCAAAGCGGAGCGGCGTTCCTTTTCTGTTTTGAGGATTTGTCCATCCATAGCTGCGGCGGGTGTTCCCGGTCTGCGGGAATAGGGGAATATGTGCATAGCCGCAAAGCCGCACTTTTTGGCAAAATCCAAAGATTCCCGCAGCTCCTCCTCCGTCTCTCCCGGGAAACCCACGATCACATCCGTGGTAATGGCGCAGCCGGGGAAAAACCGGCGCAAAAGGCAAATGCTTTCATAGTACCGGGCGGTGTCATATTTGCGGCGCATCCGTTTTAAGACCGTATCACTTCCGGATTGCAGGCTGAGATGGAACTGGGGACACAAATTGGGGAATACGGACAGGCGGCGGCAGAAGTCCTCTGTAATAATTCTCGGCTCTAAAGAGCCCAAACGCAGACGGACATGGGGAAGCTCCCGGCAAAGGGCTTCCAAAAGATCCGCAAGGCTCTGACCGTTTTTGAGATCCCAGCCCCAGGAGGCGATCTCAATGCCGGTGACGACCAACTCCCGGTAGCCGCTTGCGGCAAGCGTTCTTCCCTGCTAAGTCGGAGGCCAAGCGGTCTTAGGAAGACAAGAGAGACAAACACCTCCTTGGCTCACAGAACGACATGGCTACGATCCGACTTTGACCGTTTTTGAGATCCCAGCCCCAGGAGGCGATCTCAATGCCGGTGACGACCAACTCCCGGTAGCCGCTTGCGGCAAGCGTTCTTCCCTGCT
>JAZNYB010000101.1:0-6932 GCA_045594185.1 Faecousia sp.
AGACCAGATGTAGCTGGGAGCGATTTCACCGTAGGAAGTGGTGGCAAAGTCGTCAGCATCTACCACATAGATCTCCTTGCCGTCATGGACATACATGGTGTCGTCCATAATCGCGCCTGCCATATGATTGCCGGTCTTGTCAGAAACAGCAGTCCAGGCGGAAGGATCGTCGGTGGTGAACTCTGCCCAGTAGGCGTTGCCTTCCGCGTCATAAGCCAGACCGTTGAGGTTGATGGTATCCAGCTTTTCAACGGTGACTTCGCAGGTGGCAGTCAGGTTGGGAGCAGCCACGGTGGTGGCAGTCACAGTAGCAGTACCAACACCTACACCGGTGATGCTGCCATTTTCCACTCGGACAATGGACTCGTCGGAGGAACTCCAGGAAACAGACTTGTCAGTCAGTGTCCAGGGGTAAACAGTGGGACGAACGGTAATCGTCTGGCCTCTGAGAATGGTTGTCTCAGTAATGTCCAGGCTGATGCGGGTGGCCTCGGTCACAGGCTCGATGCCTGCGCTCTCGGAGGGAACGATGTACAGACCTGCGGTGGAGCACTGCAGTCTGGAGGCGTAGTCGTCGGGATCGAACTCTCCTGCATAGGTTTCGTTTGCCTTGGTGCCCTCACCGGTCTCCAGATTCATCTTCAGCAGCAAACAGCTTGAGCTGCCGGACTGGGAGTAAGCATTGGCGAAGTACAGAATATCATTGTCGTGATCCCATGCCAGAGAGCCGGGGTAGTCATAGTTGGCATGGTAGACTCTGCCGATATAAGGCACATTGGTAACAGCACCGTCTACGATGTCGCTGGCAGTCCACTTGTACAGATAGGAATAGGACTTGGGAGCGTTGTTGACGGAGTAGAAGGTGCCCTCATCGTCAATCGCCAGACGGGACAGCCACCTGTAGGAATCGGAGGAGCTGGGGTGGTCGATGGTAACGGTAAACTCCTTGGTGAACTCGCCGTCGATCAGACCGATGGAGTAAACGGTGCTGTCGTTGCCCATGGCATAGAGCTTGCCGTCGGCATAGTTATAAGCCATGTCGTAAATCTTTGCGAAAGTGCCGCCGAAGTACCCGGCAGGCTCATATTCGTCCCACAGGCCCTGCTTGGAAACATACAAATAGCCGTCGTCAGCAGCCATGTAAACATAGCCGTCTACATACTCAGCAGCAGTGATCTCCAGATCGATAAAGGCAGCGGTCTTTGTGCCTTCAAAGTTGCTGGCGTTGCGGTAGTACAGAACCTCGGGCTCAATTTCCATCCAACGCTGACCTTCGCCCCGGTAGGTGGAGCTGGTGAAGGTGAAGAAGCGACCGGAGTAGTCCTCGGCTTCGCCGCCGTAGGCAACTTCGTAAACGGTCTGGTTGTCGGCGTAGTCAGCTACAACGATGTAGCAAGTCTCACCGATCTTCACACCGTCCAGATCGAAGGTAACACTTGCCTTTTCGTTGGCATCGGTCTGTTCGGGGAGCATAGGATCGACCAGGTCATTGCCGCTGCGATCCTGCAGGGCGATCATGGAGATGTATTGATTGTCCTGTGCGGTAACAGTCAGGTCACCGGTGACGAAATCCTTGGAAATGCCCAGGATCTGGGGAGCGGTATTGTCAATGATCATGGTGCTGGACAGGTATGCGCCCTTGCCCAGAACATCCTCCGCCATGAGCTTTCTGATCTGCTCGGCGGTCAGAGGGCCATTCTCCTCGTAATACTCAGGTACAGCCACCAAAGTAACGGTAATGCGCTCGCCCTCCTCCACATCCAGAGTGGAGATCTTCTTGTTCAGGGGGTAAGCGATGGCAGTGTCAGACCAGGACTCGTAGCTGGTATAATAGAAGGCCGCATTGACCTGATCCATGACCCGACCGGTAAAGAGGATCTCCCCGTCCTCGTTGGTAATAACACTGGTAACAGCACCGGCATTGCGGATCAGGGACATCTGATACTGATACAGGGTGCTGCCTGCGCTGATGGCGGCACGCTCTGCGGGGAAGGAATCCTCTATAAAGTAGGGGTTGCCTGCGAAATAGTAGCCGGTATTATCGCCGGGGTACTTAATAGCCAGGGCGTTGATTCGGGTGCTGCCCAGATAGGGAACGGTGGTATCGCCGTAGTAGGCATCCACAAAGGTGGTCTTGTCGAACATGGAAGGATCGGACCAGTTGCCGTAGAAGGCGAGCATGGGGATGGAATGGGTCACGCCCAGGACACCTTCCTCGGTGGACAGCTCTTTGGCAAAGAAGAAGCCTTGCACATAGGCACCATTGACATAGTTTTCATCCAGTTCTGCCTTCTGCTCCTCAGTGAGGGCAGCCTTGACGGTGATGGTGACCTGACCGCCTGCGGGCAGGGTGACCAGTCCGGAGGAAAGCTGATTCAAAAGCAAATAAGCATCATAGGTGGTAATAAGGCTGTCGCCGTTCAGGTCTGCTTTATCTTCATTTGTCAGGGCTTCACGAACACCGGCAACGAAATCCAAAATAGCCTGCACATCGCCGGTATTGACCAGAGCATCGCCGTTAAAGTCCATGGCGGACAGATCATTGGCGGCGTTCAGCTCTACGCCGTCTGCAGTCCAGGTAAGCAGGGCGTTGAGGGCAACGGTTTCGGTATCCAGGAACATGGTGCCTTCTTCGTCAGCAGCAAGACCCTGGGTGAACAGTTCGCCGAAAAGGGTGTACTGCTGCGTGTTCTCGGTCAGGTTGTTCAGGGTGAAGCTGAAGCTGTATTCGCCGGTCTTTTCGGGGTCGTCACCCAGCTCTGCCTTGACCTTGCCGTCAGCCCAGGAAGCAGTAGCGTCAGCATTCATCATGATGTAAGACTGGGCGCTGATGGCTGCATCCACATTGGCAAGACCGGAGCCCTGACGGAGGATGGGATAGTAGCTGTCGGAATCCTGCTTCAGAGCCTCAGCAGTGGACATAAGCAAGCTCTGGCTCAGAGCACGGACCGTCAGACCGGTCTTTTCAGCCAGGCCGTTTTCCCGGATGTACTGTGCCAAGAGGGCAGCCATGCCGGAAATCTGAGGAGCGGCCATGGAAGTGCCGGACATATTCACATACTGATCGCTGCCGCCCATGAAGCCGCCGGAAACAGCGTGCTTACCGTTGACGGAGTAGATGTTGCCGCCGGGAGCGGTGATCTCAGGCTTCATCTCCAGAGAGGTGGGAGTGCCCCAGGAGGAGAAGTAGCTCATGGTGTAGTATTCCTGCTGGAAGACGGTGGAATCCAGTGCGCCGGTAATGGTGATCTTTCCGGTGTAGTAAAGGACATTGCCTTCTTCGTCCGTAACAGCCTGGGAATTATCAACGATCCACTGACCGTCGGTCTGCTTGACGGAAACAAAGGGAGCGGGATAGGCATAATCCGTCAGATCCATATTGATGACACCGGTGGTGTTGTTAATAACCACGGTTGCAATGGCACCGCGCGAGACGGCGGCATTGCCCTTTTCAAAGAAGGAGCTTCCGCCACGGTTGCAGAAGACGACTTTGCCCTGCACCACATCGCCCAGAGCTTCAAATTCTTCCTCCAGACCGAAGCCAGGGAGAACGATGTAGTCAAACTCGCCAACCATAGTCATAATGGGGGCGTTGTCGTAATCGGTTTCTGCGTAAGTAATGAGCTTGTCGCCAATGTGGAGGAAGTAATCGGTCAGACCGATGTTGTCCACGGAGGCAACAGCCAGAGCGTTGGTGTAAGTACCGGGAGAACCGGCAGTGGTCATGTTTACATCGTCGGCATACAGATAGCCGGGTGCGCCGTGAAGTGCCTGATCGGGCCATGCGCCGTTGTTGGCCATGGAGATGGAAACCACGGTATCACTTTCTACCAGCTTGTCCAGAATTTCCGCATAGGTGTCGTTGCGGGTAAAGCCGGCATAGACAGAGCCCAGAGACAGATTGATGGCATCACAACCAAGGACGATGGCATCCTCAATGGCAACCATGTAGTCGGATTCGTAGCCGCCGCGGCTGGAGCCAAAGACCTTCATAACAATGAGCTGGGCATCGGGTGCAACGCCCTGCACCTTTACGCCGTCCGTAACAGAGGTGAAGGTGCCGTCACCGTTGTTCAGATAAGCATTGGCAGTGGCGATACCGGCAACATGGGAGCCGTGCTGGGTCTGGGTATCGTTGATATGGCTGATATCCATGCTGGTGTCAGCATAGTTGTAGCCGAAGGGGATCTTGGCAGTGCGGTAGAGCTGGTCGGCATTGGCCTGAATGTGAAGCTGTGCCAGCTTGCTCTCAATTTCCTCCGCGGTCAGAAGATCCAGAGAAGCCAGATAGGCTTCAACATCCATTTCAGCCTCGGCGGCCTGCTGCTCCAGGGAGTACAGGAGGGCTTCGCCGTTGAAGGACTGATGGTCAGGGTCAACACCGCTGTCGATCACAGCGATTCGGCTGCCTGCGCCGGTGTAGCCATTGGCCCAGGTGGCGGCAGTGCCGATCATTTCACCGGAGGTGCACATATTGGGGTCAACGCTCAGCTCCTCGTCCATGACACAGGGCTCATAGCGGGCCTCGATGACCACTTCCCGGACACCGGGCAGTCTGGAAATGGTTTCCAGATCGCCGTATGCCACATCAGCGGAAATGATGTTAGCAGCCAGGGTCAGGTTCCAGACAACATTCAGCTTTTCTCCAATGGCGGTGCTGATTCTGGCAGCCATAGCATCCTGCTGCTGGCGAAGGTTCTGGCGGTAAGCCATAGCCTTGTCATTTTCCGCAATGTTCATGGTGGAGAAGCCCATATCCAAAGTGGCCTTTTCAGCCAGAACAATAGATACACGAACACGATCCGTGGCTTCGTACTGAGTCTGCTGGATCTCCTGAACAGGCTCCAGTAAGTTGGAATTGGCACGGTGACCCCGAACCTCCTGGAAGCTTAGCTGCTGGGATGTGGTGGCATCTTCCGCATAAGTGGGAACAGCCAGACCCATCAACAGCGCGGCGACCAAAAGCAGGGAAAGAATGCGCTTCGACAGTTGTTTCATCATGCATTACTCCTTATCCAAAGTTTGTGAAAAATGCTGTGTCTGCTGAGGTTTCTCCTCAGAAAACCTTGCACTTTCGCTATATTAAGCATAAAGCAGAATGAAACAAAAGGCAAGCAACCCACCTTTGTGCGGTGCTAGTTGCATTTGGAGCAGCAATTCATATGCAAATAGCAAAAGAAAGATACAAACGCAAGTTGTAAACTGCCAGCAGATTCCAAATTGTTGTTGCAACCAGAAGAAGGATGTGGTATAATACCCTCATCCTACTTACAGGGGGAACCAAAACTATGACCAACAATGTACTGGGCGATAATATTGCTCATTTCCGGGAACGGGCCGGACTTTCCCAAAGCGAATTGGGCAGACGGCTCAGTGTATCCTCTCAGGCGGTATCTCGCTGGGAACACGGGGGTCTTCCTGATGCCGCCTTGCTTCCCAGAATTGCCCGGGAGCTGAATTGTTCTTTGGATGCCCTGTTTTCTCTGGAGGTAAACACACAGGACAGTGTGGAGGATATTCTGACCCGGGAACTGCAGTGCGTTCCCCCGGAAAAGCGGCTGGATCAAGCCATTTCCTATGCGTGGCATATGATGAAAATTACCGGCGCGCTGGCAGATGACAGTGTAGAACCCTTCTATACTGTAGCATCCTCCTGCGAGGATGCGGATCAAAACGCGGAAAAAGGCGGCAGAAACTCCACTACAAATTGCTCTTTTACCTTCGATCATGGGATCATGCAAGCCTCCGTTGCATCCCGCTTCAAGTATGTGTTGATGATGCAGGAACCGGAAGTGGGTTTCGACTCCATTATGCGCAGTGTCAGCTCCTATCAAAAGCTGTTTGACCTGTTCAGCAAGGAGCATCGGCTGGAGGTCTTTCTCCTGGGCTTTTCCCTCCCACAGGGCAGATTTTTTACCCGGGATTATGTGTGCAGACAGCTCCCTGTAGATCCGTCCCTTGCTCAGGAGATCTTGGATGAGCTGTGCGCCCACCGGATGCTGTCCTGTCACAGTATACAGGTTTCCGACAACTGTACCGAAGCATATACCTGCCACGAAATTCCTCTGTTCATACCCTTTCTCTATTTTGCGGGTGCCATTATGCGGGAGGGAAAGACCTACTATATGTCCGCCAACTTCCGGGGAGAGCCCCTGTTAAGGCGGCCCATTACTGCCTCCGGGGGCGGCACTGTTTGGGAACCGGTCAGCAGCAAAGAACGCCCTGCCCGCTCCGCCTATACCTTAGCCTCCAAGGGAAAGTGACCCCGGCAGACAAGCCCCCCGGTTCGGTGGCTGCCCATTCATTGCGCCGTCATCTCCCATAATACTGTGCATACCGTTGGGGACAAATCCCGCGTTACATTTCCACAGGAAAAATGAAACATTTGCACAGGGAAAAATGAAAAAAGTGGTTGACAAGGCGGGCGAAAAGTGCTATTATACCACTTGTGACGGCCACTGAAAGGGCTGTATCCGAAATGGGCCTTTAGCTCAGTTGGTTAGAGCCTCCGGCTCATAACCGGATCGTCCCGGGTTCGAATCCCTGAAGGCCCACCATAAAGTAAAGCAATTCGCTTTCATATATATCGTATAGGGGTATAGCTCAATTGGTAGAGCGGCGGTCTCCAAAACCGTAGGCTCTGGGTTCAAGTCCTAGTGCCCCTGCCACATTTGCACAAAAAGTCGTCCTGAAAAGGGCGATTTTTTGTTGTCTATATATGAATTTTACACAATAAACAAACAACCGTTCGACAAATCCACGATTATGTGGTACTATTAGTGTTAGATAGTCCCTCCCAATCTGTAATAAACATTGTAATAATTGTAATAAAGATTGTAATAAACATTGTAATACCAGATTGTCATACATACCAATTTGAAAGGGGTTACTAACATGGCTGAATCTAAACAGCGTCGTGAGTACGGCAGCGG
>JAZNYB010000102.1:0-15809 GCA_045594185.1 Faecousia sp.
TCCCTCTGTACGCCCTGCGCGACCTTTACCATAAGGAAGTTGGACAAAAAGGCAGATACGATGCCCGCGGCAAAAATGCACGCCATGGTGAGGATAAACCGGGCAAGGGGGGTGTAGTCCGGGGTTTCCATCCCCAAAAGGGGCATGATATATTCATCCACCACATACTCCAGAGACTTGCTTCCCGCTACCGTAGCAACAGCGCTGACAATGATGCAAAGCACCACGGTCAACAGGGTAAACTTATATTTTCGGAGATAGGACAGCAGGCGTGCCAATGTCTTTTTGGGATCTTTTGCCATGCGTCCGTCGCCTCTCATCTGCGCTTTAGCCATTGTCCTCATCTCCCTTCTTCTGAGACTGGTAGACCTCCTGATAAATGGGGCTTCGGGCAAGCAGCTCCTCATGGCTGCCCCGGTCTACGATCTGCCCGCCGTCCATAATGAGGATCAGATCCGCGTGTTCCACGGAAGCCACTCTTTGGGCAATGATCAGCTTGGTGGTATTGGGGATCTCCTCCCGGAATGCCTGACGGATGACGGAGTCCGTGTGGGTGTCCACAGCGGAGGTGGAGTCGTCCAAAATCAGGATCTTGGGTTTTTTCAAAAGAGCCCGGGCGATGCAAAGCCGCTGCTTCTGACCGCCGGAGACATTGGTGCCGCCCTGCTCGATTTTTGTTTCGTAGCCATCGGGGAAGCCCACAATGAAATCATGGGCGCAGGCAAGGCGGCAGGCGTGCTCCAGTTCTTCCTGGGTGGCATCCGGGTTGCCCCAGCGGAGGTTTTCCGCAATGGTGCCGGAGAAAAGCTCGTTTTTTTGCAGAACCATTGCCACATTGTCTCTGAGGACTGTCAGGTCATACCGTCTGACATCCACGCCGCCCACCTTTACCGTGCCGGAGGTGGCATCATAAAGCCGGGGGATAAGCTGCACCAGAGTGGACTTGGATGATCCGGTAGAGCCCAAAATGCCCACGGTCATGCCGGAAGCGATATGCAGCTCCACATCCTCCAGCGCGCTTCTTTTCGCCTCTTTGGAATAGCGGAAGGACACATTCTCAAAGTCGATAGAGCCGTCCTTGACCTCAGTCACGGCATTTTCCGGGGTCACGATATCAGGCTCCTCGTTCAGCAGCTCCGCCACACGCTGAATGGAAGCACCGGACATGGTGACCATAACAAAGACCATGGAAACCATCATCAAAGAGTTTAAGATCTGCTGAGTGTAAGTAAACATACTGGAAAGCTGACCTGTGGTAAGACCCAAAGCGGCGTTATCCCCGGAGGCAACCACCAAATGGGCACCAAACCAGGAAATAGCCAGCATACAGCCGAAGCTCATAAGCTGCATGATAGGGTTGTTGAATGCCATGATCCGTTCTGCCTTCACAAAATCCCCATAGATCTGCCCGGAGACTTCCGTAAATTTCTCCGTCTCCTTTTCCTCCCGGACAAAGGATTTTACCACACGGATGCCATGGAGGTTTTCCCGCACCACATTGTTCAGCTTGTCGTAGGTCTTGAAGACCCGCTTGAAAATTGGATGCACCTTACCGATGATCACAAACAAAGCGGTTGCCAGAATGGGAACGGCAACGCAGTAGATAAGGCACAGCTTTACACTGATGGCAGCAGCCTTGGTGATCGCCAAAATCAGCATAAACACGCAACGCACCGTCATGCGAATGAACATCTGAAACGCCATTTGCAGCGTTCCCACATCCGTGGTCAGGCGGGTGACGATGGAAGCAGTGGAAAACTTGTCAATATTGGAGAAGGAATAGGTCTGCGCCTTATAAAACAGATCATGGCGCAGGTTTTTGGCAAAGCCGGCGGAAGCCTTGGTCGCCAGCACCGCCGAGCCGATACCGAAGATCAGTGAAGCCAGAGCGCACAAAGCGATCAGCCCTCCCTGCCGCAGAGCAAAGGACAGATCCATTGCCTTAACGCCTTCATCCAAAAAGGCAGCCATAAGGGTGGGGATCTGCACCTCCATGTACACCTCTCCGATCATGGCGAAGGGGGCCAGAAGTGTTACCAGCCAGTATTCCCGGACACGGCTGAGCAGATTACGAAGATTCTTCATTTTTCCTTGTTCTCCTTTTGACAGCCGCATTTCCCGCAGCCCAGATTTTTCATGGCTCTGTCCAGAAAATCCCCGAACATTGCCCGCTCCTCCGGAGTAAAGCCGGTGAGCATCCGTTCCTCGATCCCCTCCAGAACCGCCTTGGTGTGGTCAGCGCGTATCTTCGCCTTTTCTGTGGCAACGACGCGCTTTCTTCTGCGATCCGTGGGATCGGCTTCAAAGACGATATACCCTTTTTCCTCCAGCCGGGATAAGATCCCCGACACCGTTGGATGAGAAAGAGAGAAAAAGGCTTCCAGATCCCGCTGACAGGGTGGGTTTTCTCTGGTGCAAACCAGATATTTCACCACATGAGACTGAGACGGGGTCAGATCCAGATCCCCCAGGGTCTGGCTGATGCACCGCTCGGTCAAAATGGCCAAATGCTTGCATCTGGGACCAATCAGACTTCCATGTTCCAAATAAACACCCCCAGTAGTAGGTAATAGATAATGGCGAATCGTGAATGGGTACAGCAAAAATCTGTCGCAAGCTACATAATACCATATTCCCGGCATAATTGCAATAGGGAGCGGAACGGCTTGGAAAGATTTCACAGAATATTCAGATTCTTTCCGGGTGGTGTAAGGGCTTTCTCCCACTTTTCGTTTTTTGATACAAAATGGTAAGAAAATTGCACACGGAACGGGAAAAAACAGTGGACAAAGCTTGAGCCTCATGGTAAAATTGTACTTGGTGGAGTTGGCATAATATGGCTTGCTCCCAGAAGAATCCATTTCTTAAACCCTTCGCCGGGATGCTTCGCTCCCACAGAAGCCCTCCCTTGGCGACCACACATCTTATATATTTTAGGAGGATCTGCATTATGGAAACCTATGGTCTGGAAAAGCTGGGTATTCTCAACCCCTGCGCCGTCTACCGCAATCTGGGCATCGCACAGCTCACCGAAGCCGCTCTGCGCCGCGGAGAGGGCAAGCTGAGCAACACCGGCGCACTGGTGGTCACCACCGGCAAGTACACCGGTCGCTCCCCTGACGACAAGTTCATCGTCGATACCCCCGCCGTCCATGACGACATCGCCTGGGGCAAGGTAAACCGCCCCATTTCTCTGGAAAAGTACAACGCCATCCGTTCCAAGATCGTTGCCTACTTCCAGGGTCGTGAGATCTTTATCTTTGACGGCTTCGCCGGTGCTGACAAGAAGTATACCAAGAAGTTCCGTATCGTCAACGAGCTGGCTTCTCAGAACCTGTTTATCCATCAGCTTCTCATTCGCCCCACTGCCGAGGAACTGGCACAGTACGGCGATGCTGATTATACCATCCTGGTAGCCCCCGGCTTCAAGTGCAGCCCCGAGATCGACGGCGTACATTCCGAGGCCGCCATTCTGGTAAACTACGAGGCACACGAGATCCTGATCTGCGGCTCTCAGTACGCGGGCGAGATCAAGAAGTCCGTTTTCTCCACCATGAACTACTGTCTGGTGAAGGAAAATGTGCTTCCCATGCACTGCTCCGCCAACATGGACCCTGTGACCCACGAGACTGCCGTATTCTTCGGACTGTCCGGCACCGGCAAGACCACCCTGTCCGCCGACGCTTCCCGGAAGCTCATCGGTGACGACGAGCACGGCTGGTCCCCCGACGGTGTGTTCAACTTCGAGGGCGGCTGCTATGCCAAGTGCATCAACCTGAAGAAGGAAAACGAGCCCGAGATCTACGGTGCTATCCGCTTCGGCGCACTGGTTGAAAATGTGGTCATGGACGAGGAGACCAGAGAGTTTGACTTCGACGATGCTTCCCTCACAGAAAATACCCGTGTGGGCTATCCTGTGGAGTTCATCTCCAACTCTCAGATCCCCGGTGAGGGTGGAATCCCCAAGGTCGTTATTTTCCTCACTGCCGATGCTTTCGGCGTTCTGCCTCCCATCAGCCGCCTGAGCAGAGATGCCGCTATGTATCACTTCGTCACCGGCTTTACTTCCAAGCTGGCAGGCACCGAGCGTGGCGTTACCGAGCCTCAGCCCACCTTCTCCACCCTGTTCGGTGAACCCTTCATGCCCATGGATCCCTCTGTCTACGCCAATATGCTGGGCGAAAAGCTGGATCAATACGGCACCAAGGTATACCTGGTCAACACCGGCTGGGCAGGCGGCTCTGCCTCCATGGGTGCAAAGCGCATGAAGCTGAGCTACACCCGTGCCATGGTTTCCGCCGCTCTCAGTGGCGCGTTCGACAATGTGGAGTTCAAGCACCACGATGTGTTCAATGTGGACTATCCCACCGAGTGCCCCAATGTCCCCGCCGAGATGCTGGATGCCCGTGGTCTGTGGGCAGACAAGGAAGCCTACGACGCCCAGGCAAACAAGCTGGCCGCCATGTTTGAGGCAAACTTCACCAAGAAGTACCCCAATATGCCCAGAAACATCGTCGAGGCAGGCCCCAAGGCGAAATAATCTTTGAATAACCCATGGAGGCGGTTCGCGCCGTCTCCATGGTTGGCTCCCCATGAAACAGGGGCAGACCGATGCGCCCGCCCCTGCCGGTGCGTGAATATCGGTGTGTCCCTGTTTTACAGAGAGACTACCTATACTATATAAAATAAACCATATATGGAGGTTTGTCTGAATATGGCTAAACATACTGTTCAATTTGTAGAGACTGTCCTGCGTGATGCCAACCAGTCTCTCATTGCCACCCGCCTGCCCTACGACAAGTTCGAGCCCATTCTGGGAACTATGGACAAGGCCGGGTACTATGCCGCTGAAGTGTGGGGCGGTGCTACCTTTGATGTGTGCCTGCGCTATCTCCACGAAGATCCATGGGAGCGGCTGCGGAAGATCCGTGCCAAGATGCCCAACACCAAGCTGCAAATGCTGCTGCGTGGTCAGAATGTCCTTGGCTACGCCCACTATCCCGATGATTTCGTGAGAAAGTTCGTTCAGAAGTCTGTGGAAAACGGCATTGACATCATCCGCATTTTTGACGCCCTCAACGACACCCAGAATTTGAAGGTCGCCATGGAAGCCGCTGTCAAGGCTGGAGCTTTGGCTTCCGGCACCATTTCCTACACCACCTCCCCTGTCCACACTCTGAAAAAGTATGTGCAGATCGTAAAGGAGCTGAAGGAAATGGGAGCTTCCTCCATCTGCATCAAGGATATGGCCGGCATCATGGGGCCTCAGGAGGCTTATGATCTGGTTTCCGCCATTAAGGATGCTGTGGATATGCCCATCGACCTGCACACCCACTCCACCACCGGTCTTGCCTTTATGACCTATCTCAAGGCGGTGGAAGCCGGCGTGGACATCATCGACACCGCCATTTCTCCCTTCTCCGGCGGCACTTCCCAGCCCGCCACCGAGACTTTGGTTTACGCTCTGGGACAGCTTGGCTACAAGACCGATCTGGACGAGAAAGCTCTGAAGGAGATCGCTGATTTCTTCAAGCCTATCCGGGACGGCTTCGTCTCCGACGGCACCCTCATGCCCAAGTCCATGGCAACCGACACCCAGTGCCTGACCTATCAGGTTCCCGGCGGTATGCTCAGCAACCTCCTGAGCCAGCTCAAAATGATGAACGCCCTTGACCGCTTTGACGAAGCTCTGCTGGAGACTCCCAAGGTTCGTGCCGATCTGGGCTATCCTCCCCTGGTCACTCCCACCAGCCAGATGGTCGGCGTGCAGGCTGTTCGCAATGTCATCGACGGATCGGTACAAGACCGTCTCCAAGGAGATCAAGGCTTACTGCCGTGGCGAGTACGGTCGCACCCCCGCTCCCATCGATCCTGAGATCCAGAAGCAGATCTTGGGCGAGGACAAGCCCCTGACCGGTCGCTATGCCGATACTCTGGAACCCATCTTTGAAAAGACAAAGAAGGAGCTGGAAGGCATCGCCCGGTGCGATGAGGATGTGTTGTCCTATATTGCCTTCCCCCAGCTGGCTGAGAAGTTCTTTGAAGAGCGTAAAGCCAAGGAAGAAAATCAGGCCACTTACACCATCGAGGCTATGTAAGGGAGGATCCGATCATGATGAATCTGTTCCTCGCCGCCTCTGCCGCGAAGGATCCCATCACCGGTATCGGTGATGCTGCCCTCGCTGCCGTTACCGGCTATGCTGTGGTTTTTCTGGGTATCGTCCTGCTTATGGGCATCATTGTCCTCACCGGCAAGATCATGCAGAGTTCCCAGAAAAAGCAGAAGAAGGAGGCCCCTGCCGCTGCCGCAGCTCCCGCAGCCGTCTCTGCTCCTGTGGCTCCCGGTTCTGCCGGTAAGCTGAATCTGTATGATACCGATCCCAAGACTGCCGCTATGCTTATGGCCATCGTAGCCGACAAGATGGGCAAGCCCATCAACGAGCTGCGCTTCATTTCCATCAAGGAGGTCAAGTAAAAGATGAAATATAAGGTTACTCTCAACGGCCGCACCTACGAGGTGGAGGTCGAAGCCGGTAAGGCCATGCTCCTGGACGAGTATGAGGCCATTGCTCCCGCCGCTCCCGCTGCTGCCCCTGTGGTTGCTCCCGTAGCTGCCGCTCCTGCCGCAGCTCCCGCTGCCGCCGCCAATCTGGCTGCCGGTGAAGCTGTGAAAGCTCCCATGCCCGGTGTTGTCCTGAAGGTTCAGGTTCAGCAGGGTCAGGCTGTAAAGGCCGGGGATGTGCTGGTCATTCTGGAAGCCATGAAGATGGAAAACGAGATCGTAGCACCCAAGGCCGGCACTGTGGCTCAGATCGTTGCCCCCAAGGGTACTTCCGTGGAGTCCGGCGCTCCTCTGGTCGTTTTGGCGTAAGGGGGATGACCCATGCTGGCATTTAATATTGGAGAAACCCTGCTGCGGCTGTGGAACGACTCCGGCTTTAACTCCTTCTTTATTGGAGACGGCTGGAAGAGTCTGGCAATGATCGGACTGGCTTGTTTCCTGCTGTATCTGGGTATTGTAAAAAAATTCGAGCCTTTGCTCTTAGTGGGTATCGCTTTCGGTTGCCTGCTCAGCAACCTCCCCATGGGCGGTCTTTATCATCAGGAAATTTGGACAGCCTTTATGGATGAAGCAAGCCCCTATTACCATAGCTATGGTCACGTTCTGGCCGAGGGCGGTCTTTTGGACTTTTTCTACATCGGCGTTAAGACCAGTATTTATCCTTGTCTGATCTTCCTGGGCGTTGGTGCCATGACGGACTTTGGACCCATGATCTCCAATCCCAAGAGTATGTTCATGGGCGCGGGCGCGCAGATGGGCGTATTCGTTGCCTTCTTCCTGGCGATCGTGTTTGGCTTTGCCGGTCCTGAGGCAGCCTCCATCGGCATCATCGGTGGTGCGGACGGTCCCACTGCCATCTTCCTGACCTCTAAGCTGGCACCCCACCTTCTTGGACCCATCGCCATTGCCGCTTATTCCTACATGGCTCTGATTCCCTTCATCCAACCTCCCTTCATGAAGCTGCTGGTGCGGGGTAAGGACAGAGAGATCGTTATGAAGCAGTCCCGGGAAGTCACCAAGACCGAGAAGATCATCTTCCCCATCGTTGTTACCATTTTCGTAGCTCTGCTTCTGCCCTCCACCGCTCCCCTGATCGGCTGCCTGATGCTGGGCAATCTCCTTAGAGAGTGCGGCGTGACTGCTCGTCTATCTGACACCGTGCAGAACGCCCTGATGAACATTGTTACCATTATGCTCTCCACCGCCGTGGGTGCAACCATGGTCGCTTCCTCCTTCATCAACTGGAATACCATTAAGATCATCATTCTTGGTGTTGGCGCATTCATCGTATCCACCATCGGCGGTCTGCTGGTGGGCAAGATCATGTGCTGGGCTACCAAGGGCAAGATCAACCCCCTCATCGGCTCTGCTGGCGTTTCCGCTGTTCCTATGGCAGCCAGAGTTTCCCAGGATGTGGGTCGGAAATACAACCCCAACAACTATCTTTTGATGCACGCCATGGGTCCCAATGTAGCAGGCGTGATCGGCTCCGCCATTGCCGCAGGCTTCCTGCTGAGCATCTTTGGTGGTTAATAATTAGGCACCTCTAAAAACTCCTTTTGCGCTCTGGGTGGCTATTTCCCCCAACTTTTGCTTATAAAAACCTTGAAAGACATCCAGTATTCCTGCGGTTTTTAACACAAAACTTGGGAAAAATTTCTTGCCCAGACCGTCAAAAATCAGTTTTTAGATGTTGTCAATTGTTTTCAAAAAATGAAATGCCGCTCTCCTTTTTCGGAGGGCGGCATTTTTAGGGAATAAGCAATAGTGAATAGGGAATAGGCAAACCGGCAGAGGGCTTGCGAGGTTGGTTTACATAAATTCCTTTAAGCGAACCCGGTCGATCTTGCCGTTGGGGTTCAGGGGCAATTCATCCATGATCCGCACCTTGCCGGGAATCATATAATCCGAGAGCCGTTCTTTCAAGGCTTTTCGGATGTCCCGACCTGTAAGCAGGCTGCCGGGAGCAAGCTGGCAAAACAGGACGATCTTCTGCTTTTCGCTGTGATACAGGCAGCAGCACTTTTCGATCTCCTCCAAAGCTCCGGCGGCAGTCTCGATTTCCCCCAGTTCGATGCGGCGACCCATATGCTTGATCTGAAAATCCCGCCGGGCAGCAAAAACCAAACGCCCCTGAGCATCATAGCGAGCCATGTCTCCCGTGGCAAAGTAGCGGCGGGGCGTTCCGTCTCCTAAGTCTAAAATCCGGAAGGAGGCGGCGGGCTTTTCCTCGTCCCCGAAGTAGCCCAGAGCCAAGGCGGGGCTGGCAATGTATATCTCGCCTACGGTGTCCGGTTGGGTGATAACATTGCCCCCATCTACCAGCTTTACAACGCAGTTGGGAAGGGGCTTACCAATGGGCAGGCTTTCCCCGTCCGCAAACTCCCCCTCCACCGGGAAACAGCAGGCGACACCGGCAATTTCCGAAGAACCATAGAGGTTTACATAATCTATATGTGGCAGAGCAGCCCGCCATTTGTTAAGCTGCTTCATGGGAAAAACCTCTCCCACGAAGAACACCCGTCGAAGCTGCCGGGGCTTCACCTCCAAAAAGGTATTGAGCTGGGTCACAATGGAAAGGGCGGAGGGCACCCAGGAAATGGTATCGATTTTCCGTTCATCCAGCCACTCCATCAGCTTCACCGGGAAGAAAAACAGCTCTCTGGGGATCATTTCCAGACGAGCCCCGGTTGCCGCCATGAGATAAAAATCCTTGGCAGAGGCATCAAAGAAGAAGGGGGTCTGGTTGCCCATGACCGTCTGATGGGTAAAGGGATACAGGGAGGTAAAGGCTTCCACATAACTCAGCACCGCCCCATGGCTTTTGGCTACCCCCTTGGGAACGCCGGTAGAGCCGGAGGTATAGACCAAATAGGCAAGGGAATCGGGGCAGAGGCTTTTTGCGGTTTCTTTCAGGGCAGCTTCCTCACAGACGACCTCCTTCAAAACCTCCCCGGTCACAGAAAGGCAACCCTCAGAGCCTTCTCCATGGCACAAAATCGCCGCAGTGCCGCTGCCCTTCAGGATCTTTTTCCGCTTTTCTTCGGGCATTTCCTCGTCCAGAGGGACATAGACACCCCCTGCGTACAGAACGCCCAGAAACAGCAGCGGTGTCCACACATCCTGCCGGGCAAGCACTGCCAGCACCTTTCCTCCCAATCCCTTTTTCAGCAGGAACGTTGCCAGCCTTCCGGCGTTTTCCCGCAGTTCAGAAAAGGTAAGCCGCTCCTCCCGGTCTGCCACAGCAATGCGTTCCGGGCAGGTATTCACCGTAGCTTCAAATAATTCAATCAGATTTTGGTACATAAGAACCTCCCTTGGGCGCAGCCCGAATGTCCATGAATTTCTACCAGTGGCAGAAACACAATAAAAATGCCACCGCCGATTATTGGCAGACTGTCCTGTAAATCGGAATTTGCCGCTCCAAGCCCATTGTCCGAAATCAAAATTTTACACCTTTTGCCTGACCTTCTTCATGCGCTTCACCAACGCCTGCGCGCCGAAGCCGGTAAACAGCCCCGTGAGGATGGCACTGACCAGCAGCACCGGCAGATACCCCCAAAGCTGGGGCGTTTTTGTAATCAGCACCGCAACGGTCAACTGCCCCACATTGTGGGCGATCGCTCCCAGACAGCCAAGAACCCATATCTGCTTTTGGGTCATACCCTTGTACAAAAGCAGGGACACCCCTAAAGACAAGGCTCCCCCGGCGGCAGAGTAAAGAAGCGTGGACATCTGTCCGGAAAATACCGCTCCCAAAAAGACACGGCAAGCCAAAATCGCCGCAGTCTCCCGTGGTCCTATAAAAAACAGGGCAAAAAGGGTGACGATATTGGAAAGACCCAGCTTGATCCCCGGGATGGGAGCGAGGGCAGGAAGCTGGGCTTCTATCATAAAAATGGTCAGGGCAATGGCAGTCAAAAGCCCCATGAGACACAGCTTTTTCCCCTTCATGGCATCGCCTCATAATCCCGGAAGGAGAGGTTGAGATCCACATTTCCGGAAATGCCGGGGATTTTTCCCTGATTGGTATACTGCCACATGGCCACATCATACCGGAAGGTCATGGCATCGTGATACTGCGCCAGCCAAAAATCATAGTCCTGCAGCTCCCGCAGGCGGAAGGTATCCGATGCCATGGACTGGTTGAAATAGAAGGCGGGAGTATAGCCCGCTTTTTTGATTTCTTCACAGAAGGCGGCAGTGCAGTCCGTGACCGTGCGGCTGGTGGCGTTATAGGTTCTCGCCTGCTCCCCCACACATTCCCAGTCAAACACCACCGGATAGGTAATGTCATAGCCCCGAATATTTTTCAGCACCAGCTTCGCTTCCTCAAGAGCTTCCTCTACGGTGATCGCCTGAGAGTAAAAATAGACACCGATGGGAAGCCCCGCGTCCAACGCCCCCCGGGCATTTTCTTCCCAGGCATCGTCCACATACAGACCCCCCTGGTCATAGCCCCGGTAACCCACCCGGATGATGGCATAGTCCACCCCGGCATCTTTCACAGCCTGCCAGTCGATTCCCTTCTGGTGAGAGGATACATCCACCCCCACCCGAACCTCTGCGGCAGAACAGCGAATGAACTCCCCTTCCCGGTAGAAATCCCCGGCTTCATAGGGATTGGCGGCAGGGGGTGGGAGTGTTTCCTCCGTGGGCAGGGTCGGCTCAGGGGTGCCTCCGGGGAAAAACAGGCGCAGCAGCAGAACCACCAGCAGCGCGGCGGTAGCCAAGGCGGCGGCACCGGGCAGAATCGTCCCCCAAAGGAGCTTTTCGGTTTTCTTTTGATTGGCATATCTTTTCTGTTCCATGGCTGTTCCTCAGAAAATTGTTTTGATCGGGGGTATTATAGCATATTTTGACCCGGGACACAAGAGGAAGGAAAAACCGTTAAAAGATGGATGTTCCAAAGAGCGACCCCGCCGCGCCCGTGGAGAGAGCCCAAACTAACTCTTGCAATCCCTCTGTTTTCTATGGTATAATTTTCGTATATGTTTCGGAATGTCCTATATTTTCCGGAATTACCTCACAAAATCATCCAAAAAGGAAAATCTGCATGAATACTGATGTTCTTGGGGTACTGCTTCCCTTGGTGGCTCTTGGGGGCGGACTTTTGTCTGGGCTTCTTGGGGGAGCTGGGCGCGGTGTTGCCCGAAAGCTGTGGAATATCCCGGTGTGTTTGGGGCTTTCGGTTCTCCTTTTCGCCCTTGGGCTGTACGGTTACGCCCGGCTGTGCCATATTCCCTTCTCCCTGCCCGCCCTTTTCCCGGATAAGGTATCTTTTTTGGTGGCAAGCGGTCTTTATGTGCTGGCTGCCATGGTGGTTGGACTGTTTTTCGGTGGCTTGCAGGCAGGCTCTATGGAGCGGTATTTTAAGGTTCTGTTTTCTTTGCCATGGTTCGCTCCGGGGCTGGTCGTCTGTCTTGCCGGCTGTGGGGCGGCTATGCTTCTGCCTTTGGTATCCGTTTTTGCTCCGGAAGCACAAACTCTGGTTATCAGCGAGGTTTGCCCCAACAACTTTAATCTCCTTTCCGACCAAGCCGGAAGCTTTTCAGACTATATCGAATTGTACAACAGCAGCAACAGCCCCATTGATCTTTCCCTCTATTGTCTCAGCGACGACCGGAAAAAGCCCGAAAAATACAGGCTTCCTTCCGGACAGTTGGCACCGGGGGAATATGTCATCGTCTGGGCTGACGGAACAGACTCCTCTCAGGAAGGAGAGCTTCACGCCGGATTCCGCATCGCTCAGGGGGAAACGATCTTTCTCTCCGGCGCAAGTGGAAAAATCCTGCAAACCGTGCCGGTAGAGACGGCAGTGGCAAATGTTTCTGTTTGCAATGTCTCCGGGGGTTATCTTTTGGCATACGGAACGCCGGGTCAGCCAAATGAAAATTGTACGCCCTATCAGGCTGCTTCTTTAACCGCCCCGGACTTCAGTCTGCCCTGCGGCTTTTATCCCCAGGACACCGTAACGGTGGAGATCAACGCCCCCCGGGGCTGCACCATTCACTACACCACCGATGGCAGTATTCCGGACGAAAACGCGCCTGTGTACACCGCTCCCCTGACCTTCCGGGACAAAAGCAGTCAGCCCAACCAATATGTGGATCTGCCCAACATGACTCAGAATTACGAAGCTGCCGAAACAGACAGCCCCCCTGTTACCAAAGCCAACATCCTTCGTGCCATTGCCATAGATAAGAAAGGAAATTTCAGCCCAGTGGTAACGGCAACCTACTTTGTGGGGCAAGCCGCAAAGGAATACGAGGATGTCTGGGTGCTTTCCATTGTCTCCGACCCGGAGGGGCTTTTCGGGGACAATGGCATTTGTGTCACCGGAAAGGACTATGACCACTGGTATCTGGAAACAGACCGCACCGAACCCAGCCCCACCCCCAACTTTTTCCAAAAGGGGCGGCAATGGGAGCGGGAAGCCTATGTGCAGCTATGGAGCGAGGATGGGGAGCTGGTTTTGGATCAAGCCTGCGGAATCCGGGTGCAGGGCAATTCCTACCGCCAGTTTGCCACCAAGCGGTTCAGCTTTTACGCCAGAGAGCATTACAGCGGCAGTGACCTTTTTGAAGACGCGTTCTTCCCCTCCGGAGAGCTGTCCCACAGCTTCGCCACCCGCTCCGACGATGCGGACATGATCGCTCAGGATCTGCTTCAGGACAGAGAATTGTCCAGTCAGGAAGGGATCCCTGTTATGTGCTTTTTGGACGGGGAGTTTTATGTGTCTACCTATATCCGTCAGCGAACGGATGCCACCTTCTTCGCCCAGCGGTACACAGTGCCGGAGGAAAATATTGTCATTGTAGAGGCGGACAGTCTGGATGCGGGCACTGAAAAGGATCTTACGGACTATAAAGCCCTTATGGAGCTGATGACCCTAGGGGATGTTACAGATCCTGTGGTTTATGCCCAAATCGAAAAGCAGATAGATTTGCAAAGCCTTACGGATTTTCTCGCCGCCACCTTGTACTGCGGAAATTTAGATGTGAGTACCGCCAAGAATTTTAAGCTGTGGCGGGTCAATGGCGGAAGCGGCGAAGGCTATGCGGACGGACGATGGAGAGCAGCCGCCTATGACATGGATGCCGTTGTCTGGGGCTATCATGTGCGGACAGAGCGGGAGGAAGGGGATTTTGTGGATTTGGATACTTTCCGTTACTGTCTGATCGACGAGGAAAAATACGGACAGGGACAAAGTATTTTGATCCGTCTTCCTTTCTTCCAGAACCTTCTGAAAAATGACAGCTTCAGAGATCTGTTCATCCGCACCTATTTGGATATGATGAATACCAATTTCTCCATGGATTCCTACGGCGGCAGTGTATATGCCCGGTATCCCGGTGTTCGGGAGAACTTTTGGCCCAGCTTTTTAAGCCAGCGGCAGCCTTACGCCATAGAACACCTGAAGTACGCTCTGGACATCACAGAACCCAACAGCACCCTTACCATCTCCATTGAGGGGCAGGGTACAGTCTCCGTAGGAACAACAACGGCTTATACCCAGACCGGTCTTTGGACAGGCACTTATATCAGCGGCATGGAGCTGACCATCACCGCGGAAGGGGAGGAAGGCTGGGTCTTTGCAGGCTGGAAGCAGGACTGCACTTCTTCGGAAGCGGAGCAGCAATTCCTTTTGGACGAGAATGGACTAAAATTAACAGCCGTGTTTGTGCCGGCGGGAGGGGAGAAATAAAATGCCCACAGAATACCGCCATGAATACAAATACCTTTGCACAGCGGAGCAGCTTTTCCTCCTGAACGCCCGACTGAAAGGTCTTTTGAAGCCCGACCCCCACGCAGGAGCGGGAGGTTCCTATTTCATCCGCAGTCTGTATTTCGATACCCCTGAGAACACCTGCTTTTACGAAAACGAAAACGGCACCGACCCCCGCAGCAAATACCGCATCCGCATTTATAACTCCAGCGACCAAAGGATTCTTCTGGAGCGCAAATCCAAAAGGCGGGGTATGACCCACAAGGATGCCTGCCCCATTTCCCGCTGCCTTTGTGAAAAAATGCTGGCAGGCGAGCTTCCGCCCCCCACCGCCGGTCAGCCGCCCCTGCTGCGGGAAATGCTTGCGGAGCTGCGGACAAAGCATATGCGCCCGGCAGTGATCGTTCAGTATGAGCGCAGACCTTATATCTGCCCTGTGGGGAATGTGCGTATCACTTTGGATACCCGCATTTCCGCGTCCCGGAGCTTTCGCCACTTTTTCAGCCCCCACATTCCCGCCCGGCAGATTTTAGCCAATGGGCAGGGGATTTTGGAGGTAAAGTGGGATCAGCTTTTGCCCTCGCACATTAAAAACCAGCTTTCTCTGGAAGGGCTTTCCCAGACAGCCTTTTCCAAATATTATCTGTGCAGAAAGTACATAGGTGGAGGAATGAATCCATGACATTCAGAGATATTTTCAAAAACTCCTTTTTAGAAGGGTATGCCCAAGGTGTCCTTACCCCCGCTTCCGTGGGTGCCTGCCTTATGGTCGCCTGCGTAATGGGCATTTACATTTTCGCCGCGTACCGGATCATGTGCCGGAAAGCCTTTTACAACAAGAGCTTCAGCATCAGCCTGATCGCCATTGCCATTGTCACCGCCGCTATCATTTTAACGGTGCAATCCAATGTGGTCATCTCTCTGGGCATGGTAGGCGCACTGTCTATCGTCCGTTTCCGGACCGCCATCAAAGACCCTATGGATCTGGCCTTTTTGTTTTGGGCGATCAGTGTGGGCATTATCTGCGGTGCAGGTCTTGCCGCTATTGCCGTTGGTGTGAGCCTGCTGCTGTCCGTGGTGATCTGGCTGTTCAATGCCATGCCCAATCCAAAAGCCATGACCCTCCTTCTGGTTTCCACGGAAGATTTGAAGGCAGAAGGCGCGCTTATGGAAGTGGTAAAAAAGCATACCAAAAGAGCCGTGGTAAAGTCCCGCACGCTCAGCCCGGAGCAAATGGATCTGATCATTGAGGTTCAGTCTTCCGACGAAGCCGCTTTGGTAACAGCCGTCATGGAGCAGGCAAGGGTTCTGAGTGTGTCTCTGGTTGCCCACGATGGGGATACTACCTTTTGAAACCAAAATCCCACCCCGTTTTGCATCGAGGTGGGATTTTTCTAATTTATGCCGGCATCCATGGCTTCCCGGATTCGGGTTTTTACCAGTTCTGCCAGCTCAGTGGTGTTCAGACTCCCGTATTCTTCAAAGAAAATGGGCTTGAGATAATGAAGCCGGACGGAA
>JAZNYB010000103.1:0-2822 GCA_045594185.1 Faecousia sp.
ATTCATTCCGATTCGCTCCGAAGAGTATTGATTCTGTGTAATTAACAGATTCAGAAAATCCTAACGATAGGTTTCCAATTCTCCAAAGGTTGAAGACTTCGTCCTATAACCGAATCACGATTTATTAGAATCTTGTTTAAAAATCCATTTCATGATGGGGAAGAACACCCAGAAGGAAATGGTGCAGTTGATGATCATCGTGGAAAAGTCTGCAACTGTGGTTCCCGTACCCTCGCCCAGCGTAGCAATAAGGAAAGTGTAGAGAGGAACCTTATAAACTCCCTGCAACGCAGAGGCCCCAATCGTTATGATCAGATATGCAATAACATACCACATAGCAGCATGCCATACATTGCCAGTAGACTTAAAGGTTATATTGCGCTGCGTGTGGAAATTTATGACCTGAGCAATAGCCATGGTCAGCTGAACCGCCAGAAAATAGGCAAGACCGCCTCCGCCACCAGCAGCGATTGCCCCAGCTGCATAATCAAATACATAGTAGGGGCTACCATTCAGGTTTTTGCCGACTTGCAGAACCTGGAAGGTAGTATCTACTAACGGTGTCATGCCAAAAACCCATTTGAAAACAGGCATCATGATCATCTGGAGAACAGTTACGCCGTTGCAGACCATAAAGAAAACCAGAAACTCCGCAATGGCCGGGTGAGCCGCCTGGAATCTCTTCCAGGCGCTCACAACGGGGTTAGAAGAATTACTGCTAGGGGTATCCATCTTAGTTACCTGCCTTCTTATCGGTCTGG
Source organism: Faecousia sp. (assembly GCA_045594185.1). Classification (GTDB taxonomy): domain Bacteria; phylum Bacillota; class Clostridia; order Oscillospirales; family Oscillospiraceae; genus Faecousia. The sequence goes on from JAZNYB010000103.1 coordinate 762, forward strand.
TAAGCTTCAGGATTGAGATTTATTCGCTTTGTTGCGTTTAATCACAGTCAGTGCAAGGACGGCTGCGACTACAACCAGAACCGCCTGGATGCCATACATGGCATACCGCCAGGGAGAAGTGGTGTAGTAAACGATAGAGCCGGGAGCAGCACCCTGCATTGCGCTGTTGTTAGCAACCATATAGCACATATGCTTTACAGCTTCGCGGAAGGCGGTCTGTGCAGTGGCACTGGAGATATCCTTGAAATCGGAAACGCCGCCGGATCTGAAATACATGTACTCGTCGACACCAGCACGGATCATCATGTCTCTGGAGTTGTTGCTGTTCTCTGCCATATCGGTCATGATCATGCCGCGGAAGCCCATTTCGCCCCGGAGAACATTGGTTGCCAGATTATAGTTGGTACCAGCATAGTCCCAGCCGATGCTGCCCATGCTGGTCATAATGCCATTGCAGGCACGGACCTCACGGGTCTCGATGGTTCCCTCTGCATCGGCAATGTATTTCAGGTTGGTGGTAGCTTCCTTCAGCGGGATCTCAAACGCACGGAGATAGATCTCACGCATAGTCTGCTCATCACACCAGGTGTTAACATAGGCGCGGTTTGTCTCAAAGTCGTTCAGGAACAGGTGCTTGATGACACAACTAACGCCATTGTCAGCGGCGCCGGAGACAACACGGGATGCCATTTTGCCAGCGACCAGAGGATCTTCGGAGTAGTACTCGAAATTACGGCCGGAGAAGGGGGAACGGTGTGTATCGATACCAGGCGCATACCAAGCGCTGATGCCCTTGGACATGCCTTCCTGGCCTACTGCTGCACCCATCTTATAGGCCAAATCCTCGTTGAAGGTTGCAGCCAGAATGGGAGCGGAACACCATGCACAGCCGCCGTTCGTGGCGCTGCCCCACAAAGAGCTGATACCCTGGGGACCATCGGACTCGGAGGTAGCAGGCTTGCCCAGGCTCTCGAATGCGCCAACGGAATAAGCACTACCGGCAAGGACGGGATAAACGTCGGAGGTTTGGGACAGATCCAACTGATCCAAGAAGGTATCCCACTTTTCATCATCGTAGGGAACACCGCGCATATCTGCAAGTGTCAAACCGCTGTCAGCACCGGTAACAGGTGCCGTATCGGCATAGACTTTGCTGCCCTCCACATTGCCCAGCTTCTTGTCGGTGGCAGGATCAAAAGAGGTACGGGTTTCGATTCGAGCCATAATGCCATCAGGAGCCACCAGATCGTCGGCAGTGGGAGACTTAGCAGTATTGACCAGAACGCCGCTGGCACGGGTCAGCGTATCTGTTTTGGCGTTCATATGGTCAGTACTCTCCTGGAACTGGTTGGTAGCGGCGATGTATCTTTCAGCGCCGGTGATGCTGCCACCAGCGGTATCCTGTGCATCCTTCTCAGACTGACGGACATGATTTTCGTCAGAACCGTCGTACCAGATGGTGGAGTCCACGGTAACGGTCTCGGTATCAAAGATGTCGTGGCTGTTGGCGCGAACGGTCAGAATGTAGTTACCTGCTTCCAACATATAGCAGCCAATGGTGCCGTTTCCATTGTCACGGCTGTCGCAGTAGGATGCCATGTCTTCCAGCAGGAAGGTGAACGTGATGTCCTCGGAACCGCCGGGAGCAATGTCACCAGTCTTATCGTAGGCCAACAATACAGCCGTAGACTTCTCAATGCCATATTCTACATCCAGGTTGGTATAGGGTGCGTTGTAATAGAGCTGGACTGCATCCTTGGCAGTTTTGGTACCATTGTTGGTGACCTTAACAATCATGGTAACTTCACCATTATCCACCTTAGTGGAGGTGATCTCGTGGCTGAAGTCAGCACCGTAGCTCAGACCATAACCGAAGGGGTAGACAACTGCGCCAGCGGTAGTCACATTACCATTGGCATCCAGCTCGCCGTAACCCACAGTCTGTCCGTTGACAGTAAATTTGTTATTCAAGTCATAGACAGTTTCGTAGTAGCGATAGCCCATGTAAATGCCTTCGTCATACTCCATCATATACTGGGGAGAACCGTCGGAATAGCTGAT
>JAZNYB010000104.1:0-2116 GCA_045594185.1 Faecousia sp.
GTGAAATCCGGTCAGCTCCGGGCATACATTCTCTCAGACGAGGGACGAGAGATCACTATCTATCGTCTGTTTGATCGGGATATGTGTTTGTTCTCTGCCTCCTGCATGATGCGCTCCATTCAGTTTGATGTGACTATCGAAGCAGAGAAGGATACCGAGCTTTGGATTATTCCCCCCGAGGTTTATCAGAATATTATGTCCGAATCTGCACCGGTAGCCAATTATACCAACGAGTTAATGGCTGCCCGGTTCTCTGATGTCATGTGGCTTATCGAACAGATTATGTGGAAAGGCCTGGATAAGCGGGTTGCAGCCTTTCTGTTGGAGGAAGCCTCTATTGAAGGAACTGACAAGCTAATAATTACCCACGAATACATTGCCAACCATTTGGGATCTCATCGGGAGGTCATCACCCGGATGCTCCGCTACTTCCAGAATGAAGGTATGGTCAAGCTGTCCCGGGGTGTTGTGGAAATTACTGATACAGCGAAACTGGAAGAATTAAGTGAACAATAAGCAAATGTCCGACGATGCAGCTGCATCGGCGGACATTCTTTCTGTTCTTAGGCAATTTCGGCAAGCTGATAACCAGCTTCCTCAATGGCAACCTTGAAAGCATCGTCAGATACGGCCTGATTCAGTTTCACTTTTGCGTTCTTTTCGTCCAGACTTACAGTAACCTCCGCAACGCCGGGAATGGCAGCAAGCGCCTTCTGCACATGCATGACACAGTGATTGCACATCATGCCTTCAATTTTCAAAGTCTTTTCCATAGTGTTTTCTCCTTCCGATTTTACCGATGACACAGCATCGGTGTGGCTGATCGTCTTATTATGCTTTGGCTGAAACCACCGCAGACGCAGGGCATTGGTTACCACGAATACGGAGCTGAAGCTCATGGCGAAAGCGCCAATCATGGGATTTAGCTTCAGGGCAAAGGGCAGGAAGAACAATCCTGCTGCCACGGGAATACCGATAATGTTGTAAATGAATGCCCAGAAAAGATTCTGCTTGATGTTGCGAATGGTTGCCTTACTCAGCTGGATGGCGGTAACCACATCCAGCAGATCGCTTTTCATGAGAACGATGTCTGCCGATTCCATGGCAATATCTGTGCCGGCCCCAATGGCGATACCCACATCTGCTCTGGCCAGAGCCGGAGCGTCGTTAATACCGTCACCAACCATGGCGACTTTCTTACCCTCGTTCTGCAAGCGGCGAATCTCCTGTTCCTTATCCTGAGGAAACACCTCTGCTACGACACGGTCAACACCTACCTGTCGGCGCATGGCTTCTGCAGTTCTTGTATTGTCACCGGTGAGCATAACCACTTCAATACCCATACTCGAAAGCTGCGCAACCTCCTGGGCACTGGTGGGCTTCACCCCATCCGCTACAGCAATGACACCCAGAAGTTTGCCTCCTTTTGCAAAGAACAACGGGGTCTTTCCGTCGGATGCCAGTGCTTCTCCCTGGTCCATCAATTCACCAACGGGAACGCTGTGGGCTTCCATCAGGCGGCGGTTACCGGCAAGAATCCGTTCTGCGTGAATAGTTCCGGTGATTCCCTGACCGGGGATCTGCTGGAAATCGCTGACGGACAGGCTGGTATAACCGGCTTTCTCAGCTTCCGCCACGATTGCCTCTGACAGAGGATGCTCCGACAGTTTTTCCAAAGAGGCTGCAATCTGTAGCAGCTCCTGCTTCGAGATTTCTCCGCCCAGCAGGATGTCTGTTACAGCAGGAGTTCCCTGGGTAATGGTGCCGGTTTTGTCCAGAACCACTGTGTCAATACTGTGGGCAGTCTCCAGTGCTTCTGCGGATTTGATCAGGATACCATTGGTGGCACCTTTGCCGGTTCCTACCATGATGGCGGTAGGAGTCGCCAATCCCAGCGCACAGGGGCAGGAAATGACCAGGACGGAAATGCCGATGGAGAGGGCAAATTCCAGTCCATAGCCTGCGAGCAGCCACACGATCGCAGCGATTACCGCAATTGCGATGACAATGGGAACAAACACACCGCTGACTTTATCTGCCAGCTTTGCGATGGGAGCCTTGGAACTAGTTGCTTCATCCACAAGGCGGATGATCTGTGCCAGTGTGGTGTCATCGC
>JAZNYB010000105.1:0-16397 GCA_045594185.1 Faecousia sp.
AACAGCCCGCCAAACCAAAATATTACCGCTTCAGGCATCCTTATAAAGCAGAATAACGATTGCATTTTCTGACAAAAAACGGTATGATAGCTTTAACGAAAAAGGAAGGTGGCATACGGTGAAAAAAGCAATTTTATGGGATCTGGACGGAACACTTTTATATACCCTTCCTGACATTGCCGCCGCCAGCAACGCCACCTTGCGCCACTTTGGTCTGCCGGAGCGGCGCTTGGAGGAATTTTATGCTTTTGTAGGCAATGGCGCAAGGCATCAGATCCGCAGTGCTGTGGGCTATGAGCCGGAGAACTTTAAGGAGATCTGCGCCTGGTATAAAGCCTACTACGCCCGGCACAGCGGCGACACCAGCCACCCCTATGAAGGTATCCCGGCGGTGACAGAACAGCTTCGCAATGCCGGGTGGCTTCAAGCCATCGTCACCAATAAGCCCCAGGGAGCAACAATGCCCCTTTGGGAAGCTTGGTTCCCCAGATTTGATCTGGCTCTGGGGGAGACTCCGGCGTTGCCCCGAAAGCCCAACCCGGATATGGTTTATAAGGCATTGGAGCTTTTGGGTGCAGAGAAGGAAAATGCCGTCTATGTAGGGGATTCCGAGGTGGATGTTTTCACCGCCCGGAACGCGGGGCTTCCCTGTATTTCCGTCACCTGGGGCTATCGAAGCAGGGAGATCCTTTTGGAAGCGGGAGCAGACCACCTGTGCGAAAAGCCGGAGGACATCCCCGGTATTTTGGAGGAGATTTTTCATGGCAAATGAATTTTATGCCCTCATTTCCCGAATGCGGTACATCACCCGCTGGGGGCTTATGCGAAACAGCTTTTCCGAGAACATTCAGGAGCATTCCCATATGGTAGCGGTGCTTGCCCATGCTCTGGCCCTCATTCGCCGGGACATTCTGGGACTCCCCGGAGCTGATCCGGACAAATGCGCCGTGGCCGCTCTGTATCACGATGCTTCGGAAATTCTTACCGGCGACCTTCCCACCCCTGTTAAGTATTTCAATCCGGAGATCAAGAAAGCCTATAAGCAGGTGGAGCGGGTCAGTGGGGAGAAGCTGCTGTCCATGCTCCCGGAGGAGCTGCGGGGAAGCTATGAGCATCTGATTTTGGAGGATGACCCGGAAACCCTCCTGACCGTAAAGGCGGCGGACAAGCTCTCCGCTTACATCAAATGTGTAGAAGAACTGAAAGCGGGAAATCAGGAGTTCGATTCCGCTTTGAAGCAGACCCAAAAGGCTCTGGAGGATATGGACTTGCCGGAGCTGCGGTACTTTATGGATAAATTCTTGCCGGCATTCAGCCTGAATCTGGATCAGCTTTAAGCCGGCACAAAATGCAGAAAACGGAGGGGCTTCCATATGAAAGACGGATTTGTAAAGGTAGCGGCAGCATCTTTGGATGTACGGATTGCGGATTGCGATTATAACGCTGAGCAGTGTATGCGCGCAATTGACAAAGCGGAGGAAATGAAGGTGCGTATCCTGACACTTCCGGAGCTGTGTCTCACCGGCTATAGCTGTCAGGAGCTTTTCAATCAGGAGACTTTGCGCCGGGGGGCTTGGAAGGCTTTGGAGAAGGTTGCGGAGCATACCAGAGGCAAGCAGGTGCTTACCTTCCTGGGGCTGCCCTGCGCCCATGACGGACGGCTCTATAACTGCGCCGCCGCTGTGCGGGACGGAAAGATCCTTGCTTTGATCCCCAAAAACCATATTCCCGGCTATGGTGAATTTTACGAGTCCCGGTATTTTGACTCTGCCCCTCAGGGTCACGACTGGGTACATGGGATCCCCTTTGATAAGAAGGTGCTGTTCGTCTGCCGGCAGATGGAGGAGCTGATCGTGGGCTGCGAGATCTGCGAGGATCTTTGGGCTCCCTGGCAGCCCTCCGGAGATATGGCTCTGGCAGGCGCAACCATTGTGGTGAATCTGTCCGCTTCTCCTGCCGTTGCCGGAAAGGGAGATTACCGCAGAGCCTTGGTCAGCGGTCAGTCCGCAAGACTGATCTGCGGCTATGTCTACGCCTGCGCCTCCTGCAAAGAATCCACTCAGGACGGCGTTTTCTCCGGGCATAATATCATTGCGGAAAACGGCAGCCTTCTGGTGGAATCGGTCACCATGGAGCCGGACTTCATCCTTACGGAGATCGATGTCCGGGGCATGGCGGCAGAGCGGATGCGCCAGGGAGCTTACCGGGGCGGCAACCGGCGGGACTTTACGGTAATTGATCTGGATATGCCTGTGGAGGATACGGTGTTGTCCCGGAAGACAGAGCCCATGCCCTTCATCCCCGGAGAAGCCCAGCGGGAGCGGCAGTTGGAGGAAATCCTCTCCATTCAGGCAACGGGACTTGCCCGGAGATTGGAGCATATCCATGGAGAAACCGCCGTTGTCGGTCTGTCCGGTGGGCTGGATTCCACTCTGGCACTTTTGGTCATGGTTCGTGCCGCCGACCAGCTTGGCTGGGATAGAAGCCGAATCCACGCCATCACCATGCCCTGCTTCGGAACGACTGACAGAACCAGAAGCAACGCGGAAAAAATGGCGAAGGCTTTGGGCATCACCTTCAAAGAAATTCCCATCGGTGCTGCCGTAACGCGGCATCTCAAGGATATCGGATTGCCCGAGGGTGACCGATCCGTGACCTATGAAAACGGTCAGGCAAGAGAGCGGACGCAGGTGCTGATGGATTATTCCAATTTGGTAAACGGGCTGGTGGTAGGCACAGGAGATCTAAGCGAGCTGGCTTTGGGCTGGTGCACCTACAACGGCGACCATATGAGTATGTACAGCGTTAATTCCGGCGTGCCCAAGACTCTGGTTCGCTATCTGGTGGACTTTGAGGCAGGAAAAGCCGGGGGAGAATTGGAAGCTGTTTTGCGGGATATTCTGGATACCCCCGTATCTCCCGAGCTGCTTCCTCCCACTGACGGAGAGATCTCTCAGGTGACAGAGGAGCTGGTAGGCCCTTATGAGCTGCACGATTTTTTCCTGTATCAAGTGGTGCGCAACGGCTACGAGCCCAGAAAGGTATACCGCCTTGCCCGCCTTGCCTGGGGAGAAAGCTACACGGACGAAACCATTTTGAAGTGGCTCAAAACATTCTATATTCGCTTCTTCCGGCAGCAGTTCAAGAGAAGCTGTATGCCCGACGGCCCCAAGGTAGGCCCTGTGAGCCTGTCTCCCAGAGGGGATTGGCGTATGCCCTCCGATGGCTGCGAGGCTCTGTGGCTGGCGCAGTTGGAGGAAATGTAAAACGCAAATTGCCGGTACTTTTGATCCTTTTTGTGATTTTCCGGTTTTTTCCTGTAAAGCCATTGCAAAATACCACAAAATTCGCTATAATAATCAGTACACCAATTTTGTAAAGGTGGGTTGAATGATGAGTGAAGAATATACCCGAACCCCTGAGCCCTGGGAGGATGGCCCGCAGAAACCGGCACAGCCCCGGCGCAGGAGAAAAAAGAAAAAGACAAAGTGGCAGATCTTCAAGGAGCGATACCTGCGCCTGGTGATCCTGCTGGTGGGTGTCGTTCTTGTGATCTTCGCGATCGTTGGTCTGGTAAAGCTGGCTACAGGCGGTGCAAATGAGACGGAGATCCCCACGGAGGTCGTGACAGAAGAACCAACCGAGATCGGGCCTCAGGCGGAGGAGGTGCTGGAGCCTGCCAAGCTGCTGGCTGCCCAGTATGACTATGACGGTGCCATTGATCTGCTTATGACCTTTAACGGTCTGGACACCCGGGTGGAGCTGGCTCTGGATGAATACCGCAACGGGAGAAATTCCCTTGTGGCATGGTCTGACAACACCAGTATTCCCCATATCTCCTTCCAGAATTTGATCGTTGACCCGGAGCGCGCCTTTGACGGAGACTCCGCAGCCAGAGATTACGCCAAATATAACCTCACTGTGGCAGAGTTCACGGCGGCTCTGGAGCAGATGTATAACAACGGCTTCGTTCTGGTATCCATGGAGGATATTGCCGCCCCCAACGAAGATGGCGTTTATGAAGCCAAGGAGATCAAGCTGACCGCGGGAAAGAAGCCTCTGGTCATGTCTCTGCTTCCTGCCGGGTATACCCTGAACCGCGCCGGCGACGGCTTCGCCCGGAGACTGGTCGTTGGAGAAGATGGCAAGATCACCGCGGAGTATATCGACACCACCGCCACCAGACAGTACGGCGGCTATGACTTCGTTTCCGTTTTGGAGGAGTTCATCACCCTGCATCCCGATTTTTCCTACAAGGGTGCAAGAGCGATCATCGGCTTCAATGACGATCCCGAGCCTTTGGGCTACGACATGGAAAAGGAAAGCGATCTTGCCGAGCTGAAAAGGGTCATCCAGTGCCTGAAGGATACGGGCTATGAGTTTGCCAGCTTCACCTATGAGGGCATTCGCTATGGCGATTCCGATGCCGATAAGGTAAAAGCGGATGTGGAAAAGTGGGAAAATGCCTACACCGAGCTTCTGGGAGATGTAAAGATCCTGATCTACGCCGGCGGCAGTGACCTTTTGGAGTATGAGGGAGCGAAATTCGATGCCCTTTATGAAGCGGGCTTCCGCTACTTTGTGGGCATGGATAACAATGCCAAGAGCTGGGGCATGATCGAAGACGGCTATGTTCGTCAGGATCGCCGCACCATCAATGGCACCCGCATAACCGAGGATCAGAAGCTGCTGAATGACCTCTTTGATGCCAATTCCATCATAGATCCCGCAAGACCGTAAAAACAATTGAAAAATCAGCCAAACCTCCGGCGGCTTTCGGGCTGCCGGAGATTTTTGGTTGACAGAAGGGCGGCAAAGGGAGAAAAAGCGGTTTTATGGTAATCCGCGCGCACGCCGGCAGGATTCTCCACAGTTGTGGAAAACTGACGAAATATTTTTTGCACGGTGGGAAAAGGCTCGATATTACAGGATTTTTGTGCCATTTGCCTGTGGATAAGCCTGTGGAAACTGGGGATAACTATCTGGTTTTCCACACGGTCTTTGGAATTATGAAGGGAAATTATGTCTACCAAAAGGGGATTTTGGGGCATATCCTCCACTTTGTGCAAAACCCCGGAAAAAGGCAGAACCGACCCATTCTTTTTTTACGATTTTTCCCGGTTTTTACTAGCATGAAAGGTCAGTCTGTGTTATAATGGGAGGGTATGATGGCAGTGGTGTGGACTGCCGGACATCTCAGGATATTAAAGAACAGAATTTTCACCTTTGAGGTTATGGATATGATGGAATTGTTGGCTCCCGCAGGCTCTATGGAGGCGTTGCGGGCGGCAGTGCAAAACGGCGCGGACGCGGTGTATTTGGGGGTCGGCCCTTTCAATGCCCGTCAGGGTGCCAGGAACTTTACCCCGGACGGCTTGCGGGAAGCGGTCGCCTATGCCCATGTGCGGGGCGTGGCGGTGCATCTGACTTTGAATACCTTGATTTCCGACCGGGAGTGTGGGGCGGCGGCGGAGCTGATCCGGGAGGCTGCCCGTGCCGGCGTGGATGCCTTTATCGTGCAGGATCTGGGCGTGCTGGCTCTTTGCAGGCAGATCGCGCCCGGTGTGTCCGTTCACGCTTCTACCCAGATGTCCATTCACTCCCTGGAGGGTGTCCGGCAGGCGGCAGAGCTGGGAGTCAGCCGGGTGGTTCTCTCCCGGGAGCTTCCCAAAGAGGAGATCGCCCGCATTTGCCGCAACAGCCCTGTGGAGATCGAGGTCTTTGCCCATGGCGCGCTGTGTATGTGCTATTCCGGGCAGTGCTATATGTCCGGTGTCATTGGCAGGCGTTCCGGCAACCGGGGGCAGTGCGCCCAGCCCTGCCGTCTGCCCTATGGCTACGGGCGATTTGACAACAAGCACCCCCTCAGCCTGAAGGACAACTGTCTGGTGGAGTACCTGAAGGAGCTGGAGGCTATGGGTGTCGCTTCCGTGAAGCTGGAAGGGCGCATGAAAAGACCGGAATATGTGGCAACGGTGACCCGGGTCTACCGGGAAGCCATGGATACGGGGCGTGTAACGGAAAAGCAAAAAGCGGATCTGACCGCGGCGTTTAACCGTCAGGGCTTTACGGACGGCTATTATCACGGAAAGACCGGTCGGGCTATGTTCGGCGTTCGGGAGGAGGAGCGGCAGGATAAGGAACTTCTGTCCGCTGCCCGGGCAACCTATGAAAACGGTGAAAACCCTCTTGTTCCTGTGCGGTTTTATATGATGGTGAACCGGAACGCGGCGATGCTGGCGGTGCAGGACTCTGACGGCAATGTGTTCAAAACCACAGGCCCCCGTCCGGAAGCTGCCCGCAGCCGGGAACTGACAGCGGAGGAACTGCGGCAGCGGCTCTCCAAGACCGGAGGGACTGCCTATTACTGCCAGAAGGTCAGCGCGGTGACAGAGCCGGGGCTGAGCCTGTCCGCTGCCGCCATCAACGCCATGCGCCGGGAGGTGCTGGAGGGGCTGACCCTTTTGCGCTCCCGTCGGGAAGAACCACGCCTTGGGAAGTTTACCAAGCCCCTGCACCACAAAGGGCAGGAGGAAGCACCGGGACTGACGGTGCAGATCACCTCCACGGAGCAGATGACTCCGAAGCTCCTTTCCATGAAGCCCCTGTTTCTCTATGTTCCCCTTCATCTTCTGGTTCGGGATCGGGAGCTTTACAGTGCCGCTGCCCGGAAGGTTCGGCTGGCGGCGGTACTGCCCCGGATCATCCACGATTCGGAGCAAAAGAAGGTCATGGAGAATTTGGACGAGGCTTATGACATGGGCGTTCGTCATGTTTTGGCGGGCAATCTGGGGCACATTTCCCTCGCCCGCTCCCGTGGTTTTGGAGTATGCGGTGACTTCGGGCTGAATATTTACAACAGCCGCAGCATGAACACCTTGCGGAGTCTGGGGCTGGCAGGAGGTACGGTATCCTTTGAAATGACCCTGCCCCAAATCCGGGACATTTCCAAGGCCGTTCCCACGGAAGCCATCGTCTATGGTCGCCTCCCCCTTATGGTCACGGAAAACTGCCTGATCCGCAATCGCACCGGACAGTGCGGCTGTGGCTCCGGGGTAAGCGTAAAGCTGCTGGATCGCATGGGAGAGGAATTTCCTGTTATAAAAGACGGAGACAACTGCCGCAGTGTGGTTCTCAACGGAAAGAAGCTGTACTGGCTGGACAAGCAGAAGCAGTGGCGAGACCTCGGTCTGTATGCGCTGCGATTGCTCTTTACCACGGAAAATTCCAGAGAGGTGGACAGTGTTCTCAGAAGCTGGCAGGAGGAAGCACCCTTTGACCCCGGCGGGGCAACAAGAGGGCTGTACCTGAGAGGCGTAGATTAAGGTAATAAGTAATAGTGAATAAGTCGCAACTAAACCTTGCGGCATGGTCTATGCTCCCGGTGGGAACAGAACTTATATTAAACGAGGATTTTATATGAACATCATTTTGGCATCTCAGTCTCCCCGGCGGAAAGAGCTGTTGGAGCTGATGGGGTTGGAGTTTCAGATCCAAATAGCGGACATTGACGAAACCATGGACAGCTCCCTGCCCCCTTCTCAGGAGGTAGCAAGAGTCAGCACCAGGAAAGCCCGGGCGGTAGATGCCGGGGAGGATGATTTGGTCATTGCCGCCGATACCATTGTTGTCTGTGAAGGAAAGATTCTGGGCAAGCCCCACAGCGGGGAAGAAGCGGCACGAATGCTGCGGCTTTTGTCCGGAAGGGAGCATCAGGTCATGACCGGCTTTACGGTGCGGCGGGGAAGCCAAATACACTCGCACACGGAAATCAGTACCATCCGTTTTCGCCCCTTGCTGGAGGAGGAAATTTCCGCCTATGTCCAAAGCGGCGAGCCTATGGATAAGGCTGGGGCTTACGGGATTCAGGGAAAGGCTGCCCTGTTCGTCTCCGGACTGGAGGGAGACTATTACAATGTCATGGGGCTTCCGGTGTGCGCTCTGGGGCAGTGTCTTCGGGGCTTCGGTGTGAAAATTTTGGGGGCGTGAAGAATTTGAGAAAATTTTTTACAGGAAAAGTGAAAGCGGTGCTGGTGATCACCGTTATTATGGCAGTGGTTCTGGCACTGTTGGGCTCTCTGGGGCAGGGAGATACCTTCCCGGAGCGGGTTGCGCAGGGCATTATGACCCCTCTGCGCTCCGGTGTCAGCGCGTTGGTGCAGCAGGCGCAGCGGCTTTACAGCTATATGTTCCGATATGAAGCTCTGGAAGCGGAAAATCAGGCACTGAAAGAGCAGATCGCCGCTATGGAAAACGATGCCAGAACCGCCGACGCTCTGCAAAGAGAGAACCAACGGCTGAAGGAGCTGGTGGGCTTAAAAGAGGAGCGGGAGGATTATGAGCTTGTCTCCTCATACATTATCACATGGGATTCCAACGACTGGACCAGTACCTTCACCATTAACAAAGGAGAAAGCTCCGGGATCGGGAAGGATATGGTCGCCATCACCGCGCAGGGTGAGGTTGTTGGATTGGTCACCGCTGTAGGCTCCAACTGGGCGACTGTGACCACGGTTTTGGATGCTTCTCTGGAGATCAGTGCCCAGATCGCATCCTCCGGCTACCCGGGCATCGTTCAGGGTGCTTATACCACCGGCGAGGAAGGAATGCTCCGTATGGATTATCTGCCTACGGATGCGGTCATTCGTAACGATGATCAGGTGGTTACCGTAGGCTCTACCCTCTACCCCCGAAATCTGATTTTGGGCTATGTTGCCAATGCGGGCTTTGATGAAACCGGCGTTGCCAAATACGCCATTTTGACCCCTGCGGCAGACTTTGAAAACATGGAGCAGGTCTTTATCCTCTCCGACTATGTGAACGAATAAGACGGATGCCTCCGGGAAAACCGGAGCATGGAGGAAATTCCTTTGAATGAAAGGCAGATCATAAAAACAGAACAGGGTGACGGCACGACCTTGGTGGGCAAGCTCTTTCTCACCCCCACCCAGCGGAAGCTCCTGCTCAAATGGGGCTTGTTTGCTCTGTCATTTTTGCTTTTGCAGGTGCTTCAGGATGTGGTTTTCAGTCGGACAAAGCTCCTTGGTGGCTGTCCCGACATCGTTCCGGCATGGCTTTTGCTGGTATGCTTTACCCAGAATACGGCACCGGGGGCATTGTTTGTCCTTGGCTGCTGCACCTTCCGCTGCCTTTGCGGGGCGGCTTTGGGCCCTGTTTCTCTGGGCGTTCTGGTATTCGCGGGGATCTTTTTAAGCGCGCTGCGGAGTACAAGCCTGTGGGGACAGGTGCGTTCCCTGTTCTTCTGCTGCTGGGCAGCTCTTTTGGCACATCAGCTTTTGCTCTTTGCTCTGGGCGTGTTTTTGGGGCATACCACCATGGGAAAGCTCCTGTCTGCCCTGGGCGGGTGTCTGGGGGCGTGGCTTGCCGTGCCGGTGCTGTATCCTGTAGCACAAGCCATTGGTAAAATTGGAGGGCAGGTATGGAAAGAATAACAAAAAAATGAGCCATTGCCCTGTTTGTGCTGTTTGCCATGATCGTGGGTCTGTTTGGCTTCCGGCTGTATGATGTGCAGGTGCTGGACACCGATGCTCAGGAATCCAACATTTCCACCTATATCTCCTGGTCCCGGGTAATGGCGGCGAGGGGAGAAATTCTGGACAGAAACGGTAAGGTGCTGGTGACAAACCGAGCCAGCTACAATCTGGTATTCAACAATTATGTTTTTTATAACTCAGAAAAACCAAACGAGGCTCTGCGGCTGCTGGTAAGGCTTCTGTGGGAACGGGATATTGACCATATTGAGAATTTCCCTGTGACCTCCGCCAAGCCCTACGAATATACTCTGGATTCCCTCAGCACCCAGTGGCAGAATTATTTTAAGCGTTTTTTGAGCTACCGGGAGCTTGACCCGGACATTTCTGCGGTGCAGCTTATGAAGCAGCTTCGCAAGGCGTATAAGATCCCCGATGACTGGGAGGAATGGGAAGTCCGCATGGTCATCGGTCTGCGCTACGAGATGGAGCTGCGGGGAGATCTGACCAGCCTTTCCGCCTATACTCTGGTCAAGGATGTATCCACGGAAGACCTGACCGCCATTTTGGAGCTGAATATTCCCGGCTTGACAGTGGAAACCTCCACGGTAAGAGAATATGTCACCGAATACGCTGCCCACATTTTGGGAACTCTCGGTCTTATGAACGCGGAGGAATATGAGGTATACAAGGAGCAGGGCTACGCCATGGATGCCTATGTGGGAAAAAGCGGCGTAGAGGCAGCCTTTGAGGAATACCTCCACGGCACAGACGGCACAAAGTATACCAAGGTGGACTCCAAAGGAAATGTTATCTCCGAATATTACAGCACCGATCCGGTAGCCGGCTCCAATGTGGAGATCACCATTGACATCGAGCTTCAGGAAGCGGGAGAAAAGGCTCTGGCGCAGGTCATTCAGGAGCTGCGGGAAAGCGGCTTGGGGACAACCGGAGAAGGTAAGGATGCCGAGGGCGGCGCAGTGGTGGCAATAGACATCAAAACGGGAGAGGTGCTGGTGTGTGCCAGCTATCCCACCTATGACCTTGCCACCTACCGGAAGAATTACAACCAGCTTCTTCAGGAAGCCTATGGTCCGCTGAACAACCGGGCGCTGAGCCTGACTTACGCCCCCGGCTCTGTTTACAAAATGGCAGTGGCGATCGCGGGCATTAACGCGGGAACCATTGCGTCCAACTCCTATATTGAGGACAAGGGCGTTTATACCAAGTATGAAGACTACCAGCCAGCTTGTCTGATTTGGACGAACCGAAAGCAGACCCACGGCTGGATCGATGTTATGGAAGCTCTGGCTGTGTCCTGTAACTACTATTTCTACGAAACAAGCATCCGCACCGGGCCTGTGCCCATTGATGAGGTTGCGAAGGCTTTGGGCTTGGGAGAAGCAACCGGCATTGAACTCAGCGAAAAAACAGGTCGCCGCTCCAATGAGGAGACGAAAAAGGCTCTGTATGCCGATGATCCCAACAATTCCGGCTGGTACGCCGCCGATACCCTGCAGCTTTCCATTGGACAGGGCGAAAACCGCTTCACCCCCATGCAGCTTGCGGTCTATACAGCGGCACTGGCAAATCGTGGCACAAGATACAAGGCGACCTTCCTGAGCCGGGTCATTTCCTCGGATTATCAGGAGCTGATCAAGGAATCCACGCCGGAGGTTATGAGTGTGTGCGAAATCTCCGATGATGCCTACTACGCTTATACCACCGGTATGCGTATGGCGGTCAACCGTGGCATGGGTACGGTCTACAGCTATTTGAAGGACTATCCCATAGCGGTCGCCGCCAAGACCGGTACGGCGCAGCACGGCGGGGCAGGCTCCGATAACGCCTCCTTTGTGTGCTATGCTCCCTATGATGATCCCCAGATCGCCATTGCGGTATTTGTGGAAAAGGGCGCCCAGGGCGGTAATCTGGCGAAGGTGGCAGCAGCCATTATGGATGCGTACTTCGCTCAGACAGAACAGACCAACACAGACTTGGTCAAGGAAAATATCGGCAATTAAGCAGGAGGAAAGAGAATGCAGCAATATTTGGAAGCGGGTACGATTGTATCCACCCACGGTGTGCATGGAGAAGTAAAGATCCTTCCATGGGCAGACGGGCCGGAATTTCTCACCCTCTTTGACCGGGTGTTCTTAAAAGGAAAAGAGTACGAAGTGGAAAGCTCCAGAGTGCAAAAGACCTGTGTGCTCATGAAGCTGAAGGGCGTGGACACCATGGACGGGGCGCAGGCTTTGCGGGATACTGTGGTCAAGGTGGACAGAGACGATGTGGAGCTGGAGGAGGGGACATTCTTCATTGCCGACCTTATTGGACTGCCTGTTTTGGCAGAAGGTCAGGAGATCGGCAAAGTAAAGGAGATTTTGACCTTGCCCGGAAACGATGTATATGTGGTCAAGGGAGAGCATGCGTATATGATCCCCGGGGTAAAGGAGTTCCTTCTGGAGACAAACCTGGAGGAAGGCTTCATTCGGGTCAAGCTCATCGAGGGGATGCGTACGGATGCGGATTGATATTATGACCCTGTTCCCGGAGACTTTGGGGGATGTGCTGTCCGAAAGCATTTTGGGCAGAGCGCAGGAGCGGGGCTTTATCCGCATTGAAGCTCACCAGATCCGGGACTACACCGCCAACAAGCAGTGTCAGGTGGACGACTATCCCTACGGCGGCGGGCGGGGTGCCGTCATGCAGGCAGACCCCTTGTACCGCTGCTGGGAAGCCATTTGTGAGGAAGCCGCAGGGCCGGTGCATACCATCTATATGTCCCCCTGTGGAAAGACCTTTACCCAAAGCGATGCCATCCGGTTGAGCAAAATGGACAATCTGGTTCTGGTCTGCGGGCATTACGAGGGTATCGACCAGCGGTTTATCGACGAATGTGTGGATGAAGAAATATCTCTGGGGGATTTTGTCCTCACCGGAGGAGAGATCGCAGCCATGGCAGTGACCGACGCGGTCTGCCGCATGGTGCCCGGAGTTCTGGCTGACCCGGAGTGCTTTGAGGATGAGAGCCATTATAACGGACTTTTGGAGTATCCCCAGTACAGCCGCCCTGCGATATGGCACGGAAGACAAGTGCCTGAGATTCTCCTTTCGGGAAACCATGAGAAGGTGGCACGGTGGAGAAGAAAGCAATCCTTGCGCCGCACCAGAGCAAGGCGTCCGGATATGTTCCAAAAGGTGACCTTCCAGACCAAGCAGGAAAAGAAGCTCCTGGCGGAGATCGAGGCAGAGGGCTGGGAGGAGAGTGCTTTGCAGTGAAATTCGCCTTGCGGCGAGTGAAATAGCTGCGCTGTGAAATATTTGCTTCGAAATGTGAAATTGCCCCGTTGGGTCAGTTGTGGTGTCCCTTCGGGAGGGATTGGAATTATTTTGTCGGGAAAACGGCAAATTTCGATTTGTAGGGCAATTTGACGATAGTTGGTCTACAGTTGGGCTTCCAAAACAGTCCGACAACCCAAAATTGATCTCGATTCACAGAAACTCCGCAAAATGGAGGTGCGTTATGGAACAACTGAAAACCTTTGAGGCGTGGGTGGCAGAAGCCCGGAAAATCGTGTTTTTCGGGGGTGCGGGTGTCAGTACGGAATCGGGTATCCCGGATTTTCGCTCCGTAGACGGTCTGTACAGACAAAAATTTGAGTATCCCCCGGAGACGATCATCAGCCGCACTTTCTTCCGCAAAGACCCGGAATATTTCTTCCGCTTTTACCGGGACAAAATGATGCCTTTGGATTTTGAACCCAATGTGACCCACAGGGTGCTTGCCCGGTGGGAAAAGGAAGGAAAGCTGCGGGCTGTCATTACGCAGAACATTGACGGGCTGCACCAGAAAGCGGGAAGCAAAAATGTTTTGGAGCTGCATGGAAGCGTTTGGCGGAACTACTGCGAAAAGTGCGGAAAATTCCATGAAGCCCGGTTTGTCAAGGAAGCCGCCGGTATCCCCCTGTGCCACTGCGGAGGAATCGTAAAGCCCGATGTGGTTCTCTATGAAGAAGCCTTGAAGGATGAAACCATAGGCTTGAGCATCGCCGCCATAGAAGAAGCGGACTTGCTCATTGTGGCGGGAACCAGCCTTACGGTCTACCCCGCCGCCGGACTGATCCGATACTACCGGGGCAAGCGCATGGTTCTTGTGAACCGGGACGAGACACCCATGGATCACATTGCGGACTTGGTCATACACAAAAGCTTGGGAGATGTCTTTGGAAGATTTTGAGATTTTAAGAAAACTGCCCGAAAACCTGCTGCCGTGGTATTATGTAAACCAGAGAAAACTTCCCTGGCGGCAGGATCGGGAAGCCTACCATGTGTGGCTGTCGGAGATCATGCTCCAGCAGACCCGAGTAGAGGCGGTAAAGGGGTATTACGCCCGATTTTTGGAACGCTGCCCCACGATTGAATCTCTGGCGGAAGCGGAGGATGATGCTCTGCGGAAGCTGTGGGAGGGCTTGGGGTACTACAGCCGGGTGCGGAATCTGAAAAAAGCCGCCATGGTCATTATGGAAGATCACGGCGGCGTATTCCCTGAAGATTATCAGGCTGTGCGGGAGCTTCCCGGCATCGGGGACTACACCGCCGGGGCAATTTGCTCCATTGCCTTCCAACAGCCCACCCCGGCAGTGGACGGAAATGTGCTGCGGGTGCTGTCCCGGCTGCTTCGCTGGGAGGAAGCCGTGGATCTGCCCCAAGTCAAAAAAACAGCAAAGGAGCTTCTGGAGGAAATTTATCCAAAGGAGCAGCCCGGAGACTTTACCCAGGCACTCATGGAGCTGGGGGCTACGGTGTGCGCTCCCAATGGTGCGCCAAGGTGCGATGCCTGTCCCATGGGGGAGCTGTGCAGGGCAAAAAAAGAGGGCATCCCTCAGGAATACCCCAAAAGACTGCCCAAAAAGCCCCGGAAAACCGAAGAAAAGACCGTATTGATTCTTGTGTGCGGAGAGCATATCGCCCTGCGCCGGAGAGAAGAAAAGGGATTGCTTGCGGGGCTGTGGGAGTTTCCCCATGTGCCGGGAAGTCTCGGGGAGGAAGAAGCGGCAAAACAGGCAGACAGTTGGGGCGTTTGTCCCAAAGAGCTTCTCCGCAGAGCGGACAGAACCCACATTTTTACCCACATCCAATGGAATCTCCGGGCTTACCGTATAGATTGCCGGAAAATGCCCGATTGCTTTGTCTGGCTGACCCGGCAGGAGATAGAGAAAAGCACCGCCCTTCCCACGGCTTTCCGACAGTTCCGGGACATGACCGAAGGATAAGAATTTAAGAAAAAACAAGGAGGATGCCCTATGAAAAAGATGATCTGCACCCTTATGGCGCTGAGCCTGTTGATGCTGTGCTTCGCCGCCTGCGGGCAGGAGGAAGAACACCATCACCATGATTACCACTTTGATGCCACCTTGACTGCGGAGCAGTTGGAGACACTTCAGGGTGTCACGCTCCGGATTTTCTCCCGGATGCCGGATCGGAGCTACGCCCTTCTGTTTGAGCAGGATTCCGCAGCCGCCTGTGTAAACTGGAACGGTCATCTTTTGTCAGGCCCCGACGGTACACATTTCCCCTACTACTATATTGAAGGAAGTCTTGAGGAATACTATGCTGATGGAATCCTGTGGAATTTTGACACCATGGAATCCGTAGCCTGCGTTTGGCGAATCAGCATTGCCTCCGGAAAGCCTGAGGTGATCGGCTGCTATGATGCCGCGGACACCACAAAGGAGCTGGATTGGAAGGCTTACGACCAGACGGATTACAAGTATTTTACTTACAATCCCCAATGGGATGAGTCCGGCCCTATGCTTCCTTTGGGGCAGTGGGAGCGGGGATCGTTTATCGGTGTCTCCGAGGATAAGCTGTCCAACGGCGTTGATCTGAAGCTGTCCTCTATGAAGGAAGATGTAGAGTATTTTTATAATTTTGAGATCAAACTCGCGGACGGAACTTCCTTCTGCACAGAGCTGATGCCTGTGGTGTGCAGCCATCACTGATCCTCATAACCCAATACGAAAACCCGCCCCCGGAGGATTGCGTTCCGGAGGCGGGTATCCGTTTATACAAAGCTCAGCAATAGAAATCCTTGATCTTCTTCGCTCTGCTGGGGTGGCGCAGCTTGCGGATGGCCTTGTTTTCGATCTGGCGGATACGCTCCCGGGTCACGCCAAAGATCTGCCCCACTTCTTCCAGAGTGTGGGTGCGACCGTCCGCCATGCCGAAACGCATACGCAGCACATCGGCTTCCCGCTCTGTGAGAGTGCCCAGAATTTCTGCCAGAGCTTCCGCCAGAAGGGCATTGGAGGTGGCATCGGCAGGGCCGGGGGTATTGTCATCCTCCACGAAGGAGCCGATGGTGGTGTCTTCTTCGTCACCTACGGGAGTGTCCAGACTGAGGGTGTCGGCAGCGGTACGGTTTGCCTCGATGATCTTTTCCACAGGAAGGTTCAGCTCCTTGGCGATCTCCTCCATGGTGGGCTCACGACCCAGCTCCTGCACCAGCTTCCGGTTGCACCGGGTCGCCTTGTTGATGACCTCCACCATATGCACCGGCACACGAATGGTTCGTGCCTGATCCGCAATGGCTCTGGTAATGGCCTGCCGGATCCACCAGGTGGCATATGTAGAGAATTTGTTTCCCTTTGTCCAGTCAAACTTGTCTACGGCACGGATCAGACCGGTGTTGCCCTCCTGAATCAAGTCCAGAATGTGCAGACCACGGCCGGAATATTTTTTGGCAATGGATACGACCAGACGAAGGTTGGCTTCCGTCAGCTTGTCCTTTGCCGCCTTATCCCCTTCTGCCACCCGCTTTGCCAGCTCCACCTCTTCCTCAGCGGAAAGCAGCTTCACCTGACCGATTTCTTTCAGGTACATCCGAACAGGGTCGTCCAGACT
>JAZNYB010000106.1:0-10654 GCA_045594185.1 Faecousia sp.
GGAAAGGTTCTGATCCCCATTCTTACCACTCTCGCCGGCGGCATCGTGAACATTCTAACCACCTATTTTTTGGTAGGCAACCCTGACATCCACATTTACGGCGCGGCTATGGGCAACATTTTCTACTGTCTCACCGCAGCCGTTCTGAATCTGGTTGCCATAAGGATCACCCTCACCCAACCGCCCCGCTTCTTCCCGCAGCTTGTAAGATCCTTTTTCGCTTCCGTGCTTATGGCAGTTTCCGCTTACACCCTGTTCAGACTGCTTCATCATGTGATCCTTGCCGTTGCCGGCGGTGTCCTTATTTATTTCCTTTTGGTTTATATTCTGAAAATCCTCACCTGGCAGGACTGTCAGGTGCTTCCCAAGGGGGAAATGATCGCAAGGCTTTTGCGGATCAAGCCGCCTTCGGAAGATCAAAAGCCCTGATTTTGCAAACAGGAGGATCATCCTATGGGTTTTTCCGTTTCCCTTCTAAAAAAGATCAATGGTCTGTTTCCCCCGGTAGAGCATCCCTTTAATCTGCAAGCCAAAGGCAGGCAGACCTATGCCCAGTGGCAATTCCGGTGGGGGGAGAAAACCGTCGCCTGCTTTGCCCCCCGCTTCACCCCCAAAGACATCTTTGCCGGAAAGGATGTTCTGGATATGGGCTGTGGCGCATCCGGCAAAAGCCTGTATTATATCTCCATCGGGGCAAAAAGTGTCGTGGGCGTGGATGTGGTGGCGCACTACAAGGAGGAAGCAGAAGCCTTTGCCACCCAATTAGGTTATGAAGACCGGTTTCGTTTCCTTTTGGGGGATGCCCTGCACCTGGAGCTGCCGGAGAACTCCTTTGATGTCGTGATCATGAACGACTTTATGGAGCATATTTATGACCCGGAGGGTGCTATTCGGGAAGCCATACGGGTATTAAAGCCCGGTGGTCGGCTCTACATCAACTTCCCGCCCTACTATCACCCCACCGGCGCTCACATGAGCGATGTGATCGGTATTCCTTGGGTGCATATGTTCTTCTCTGAGAAAACATTGGTCACCGCTTACAAGGATCTGGTTCGGGGTCTGCCGGACGAGAAAGAGCGGCTGGAGCTGCGTTTCGGCTCTGACCCGGACTCTGCCGACACCATTACCTATATCAACAAAATGACCATCCGCAGATTCCACAAAATGCTGAAAAAGCTGGAAATTCAACCCTACTGGTATCGGGAATTGCCCCTGCGAAAGTTTTTTGCCCCTCTTGCAAAGCTGCCCGGGGTAAAAGAAATGTTTGTAAAAATGTGCGCCTGCGTTATTGAAAAGCCGGAATAACCAACATTTCAAAGCCGCAAAGACCCCCCTGCCGCGTTTTGGCAGAGGGGTCTCATTATGTAGGTTTGCTATTTGGCAGGGAGGACTTTAATCTGCATAGCCACGGTACAGGAAGGTGACGATCTGTCCTCTTGTACAGGTGTTGTTGGGGGCGAATTTAGTAGCACTGATGCCTGCGGTAATGCCGTTTTCCACTGCCCACAGAACCGCGTCATGGTAATACTTACCATTGGGCACATCCACAAAGGGATTGTTTTGGGAAGTAACCGTGGGAGAACCGGCGGCTCTATACATAAAGGTCACCACCTGCGCCCGGTCGCAAGCACCCTTGGGGTTGAAGGTGGTCTTGGTCGCGCCGGCGGTGATGCCGTTTTCTACCGCCCAAAGAACCGCTTTATAGAAATAGTCGTCAGAATCCACATCGGCGAAGGGGTTGTTGGTTGATGTGGGTTCGGGGCAGCCCTCCGCGCGCCACAGGAAGGTAACGATCTGACCTCTGGTGCAATCGTCATTGGGGGAGAAGGCAGATGCGGATGTGCCGGAGGTGATATTGTTTTGATATGCCCATACAATGGGATCATAGTAATATTTACCTTCCGCTACATCAGAGAAGGGAATCTCCCGCTCCGCGCCGCAGAGGGTGCAGACGGTGCCATCCCAGGCATGCTTCTGCGGGTCAATGGGCAGTTCCTCGGTGTAGCCGTCACCGCAGCGGACACAGGTGTAGATAATGCTGCCAACTTCCGTACAGGTTGCCTCCTTCACCACAGCGGCATAGTCATGCCCCAGAGGTTCTTCGGTATAAACCTGCTTGCGGTCGCCGCAAAGCTCGCAGATTTGGATCTCATAGCCCCATTCGGTGCAGGTGGCTCCCACGGTACCGTTACAGGAATACTGATGCTCACAGCCCCCATGATCGGAATAGTCAGGAACACGAACCTCGTCTGATATATAGACATCCAAATAGGTGGTAGAAAGGCAGGCATACTCTACATCACCCTCATAGACATCCTGACGAATCAACTGGATCATGATAGTTGCCCAGCCGGGAGCCACGGCGGTCAGGATACCGTTGTCATCCACGGTGGCAATCTCAGGGTTTTGGCTGCTCCAGACCACGAAATGATCCGGGGTATTGTAGTAATCACCCCAATGCTCGCCGATGAAGGGACCCACATAATCAGATTTGAAGGTCATGGTTCCATACTGGATGGTGTAATCCTCCTCATCTGCCACAATGGGGTAGCCGCAGTTGCAAACCATGAGCAGCTTCCTTCCATCATATTCCATAACCGCGCCATCGATCTGCATTCCGTTGGGGTGGGCATAGGTGAGTCTGAGGTAGGTACCGTCAGCGTAGTTTCCGTAGCTGATCCAGCTATTGCGGTAGACCTCGCCCCGCTTCATCTGAGACTTGTCGCTGACACCGTCCAGATAATACCAACCGTCGGAAATGCCGTTCTCAGGCTCGCTCTGGTTGGTGGTAAAATTGAAGCCCTGATTGTTGACGAACTGGGTAAAGTTGCCGTAGCCATATTCACCGCCCACATTGTAGTTATACACAATGCCGTCAGTGTAGTAGATCTTGGGCTTGTTGAAGGCTTCGGGGGGCAAATTCTCGCCATCATGGGCGGGGGTGACGATCTCCACAGTGTCCAGATAGATCCACTGAGCAATATACTCCCGGTCAGTAGTGCCGCCGTCCAGCCACAAAGGATCATACAGCACCCACTGGTTCTCCAGATACACGAAGCACCAGGCGTGACCGTCGTAGTTGAACAGATCCACAGTGGAGGTCTTCATATTGCCACGCCAGCCATCACCCACTACAGCGGGAATCCCCAGAGAGCGAAGCAACGCCTGCATAAGATTGGCATAGCTCATGCAATTACCGATGCGGCTGTAGAAGGTGTCATTGGCATAGGCAGAAGCCTGAACATCGTAAGTAATATTGCCACGAAGCCAATCATCAATGGCATCCGCTTTCTGGGTATTGGTGGCGCAGCCCTCCGTAATGACCTCTGCCAGATGTGACAGGCAGGCACGGTCTTTCTCGTCGGCAATGTTGTAAATCAACGCCGCCTCGGGATGCTTTTCGATGTACATCTCATTCAGGTAAGCAAATGTGTCTTCCACTCTGCCGGGGGTGATCTCATAAAGATACCCATCGAAAGAGGGGCGTGTATAGTCCATATCGTGCGCCCTGTGGGAAAGCGTTTGACAGCACAGATCCTCAGACAGAGGGACAGGTTCCTTAACCATGGCAGCATTGACCGGCGGAATCATACCAATGACCAGACACAATGCCAGAAGCAGAGCAATGATTTGTTTCATAACAGCACTTCCCTTTCCCAAAATGCAAGTATTGGATATGTACAGAATACCCATTTCAGCCGGCATTGTCAATCCCAAAAACGGAAGATCGGGTATTTCGCATGACCATAGGCACGGCAACCCATAAGAAACACCTCCACAGCCGAAACCGTGGAGGCGCGAAAATATGCTTGTGGGTAAAAGTCTTATTGGGCGTAGCCTCTGTACAGGAAGGTGACGATCTGACCTCTTGTACAGGTGTTGTTGGGGGCAAACTTGGTGGCACTGATACCTGCTGTAATACCGTTTTCCACTGCCCACAGCACTGCATCATGGTAATACTTACCGTTGGGCACATCCACAAAGGGATTGTTTTGGGAAGTAACCGTGGGAGAACCGGCGGCTCTGTACATAAATGTCACCACCTGCGCTCTGTTGCAAGCTCCCTTGGGGTTGAAGGTGGTCTTGGTCGCTCCGGCGGTGATGCCGTTTTCTACTGCCCACAGGACTGCCTTATAGAAGTAGTCATCAGAATCCACATCGGTGAAGGGGTTGTTCGTTGTGGTGGGTTCGGGCTGACCGGCAGCTCTCCACAGGAAGGTTACGATCTGACCACGGGTACATTCCTTATTGGGTGCAAAGGAGGTAGGAGTTGTCCCGGCGGTGATGCCGTTTTCGTATGCCCAGAGAATGGGATCGTAGTAGTATTTACCTTCCTCTACATCGGTGAAGGGGTTTTCAGCAGCAGGTGTATAAGGCACCCAGGTCAGCTTGCCGCCGTAATCCCGTCTTACACTTTCTTTCCATGTGGGGTTCTGTTCCGGGTAATAAACCGTTGCAGTCACATCCAGGAAGGCTTCTTCACCAATAAGGGGAGAATTTCCTTCAAAATAAATCTTTGTAAGACTCTCATTGCCTGCAAAAGCACATTCTCCAAGCTCGGTCACATGTTTCGGGACTGTAATTTCCGTCAGACTGGGGCAACGGGCAAAGGCCATGGTGTCAATGCAGGTCAAGCTCTCAGGCAGTGTGACCTCATTCAAGCTTTGACAGTCGTAGAAAGCGGAAGGTTCAATGGTGGTGATCCCCTCCTGCAAGGTCACTCTTTCCAACTTGTAGCACGAAAACGCCTGCGACCTAATAACCGAAACCGTACCGGGAATTATAATATCGCCGGACAATCCCGACCACATAAAGGCACAATAACCGATATTAGTCACAGCATTTGAAATGTAGGACTCCCGAATGGGGCAGGAATAGAAAGAGGAATCTCCAAAATAGGTAATACTACGCCCCATGGTCGCAGCTCCGGAACCTTCAAAGAACGCACCGTCTTCAACTCTTATAACTGTATCAGCAATGGTGATTTCTGTAAGCTCATTCCATGCAAAGGCATACTTAGCAATCGTCTTTACTCCGGCAGGAATGGCATACTCGCCCCGCAGACCCAAAGGGGCAAGAATCAGGATAGATTTATCCTTATTGAACAGAACGCCCTGTTCATCGCTGGAATAGGTACTGTTATTCTCGTCCACCCAAATTCCGTTCAAGCTCCTACAGTCATCAAAGGCACCCTCACCAATGTGCGCCACAGCAGGAGATATAAACACATTACGAAGGGCAGTGCAACTTGCGAAGGCGTTGTCACCAATGGATACCACCGTGTCTGCGATACGAACATTTTCCATTTTATCGCAAAGCATGAAGGTACAGTTGCCAATTGCGGCGATACCCGTTTGGATGACCGCAGAAGTCACTTTTTCCTCATCCCAGGGTGTTTCTTCTTCATTGTCAAAATCCCAAATGGGGCCGATTCCTGAAATGGTTAATACGCCGGTAGCCTCATCCAGGCTCCAGAAAGCATTGTCTCCGCACGTTCCATTGTTCGCTGACGCACTCGCCTGCATAGGCACAAAGGCTATGAGCAGGCAGAATATCAAAGATAATGCCAGGAGTTTTTTCATGGTCACAACCTTCTTTCCTTTTAGATGGTGTTTTTATTTTACAAAACAAGTCAAGGAAAGTCAATAGTTATCAAGCTGTTTCGCAATTTCACTATGCTGAAAAAGTATTATGCACAGCCATCAAGGCATGTGGCATACCAGAGCATTCACTCTACGAATAAGCAAGAAACCCTCCCCCGGAAAGCTCCGAGGGAGGGCTTGTTTCACATTGTAAGGACTTAGGCTTCCTCGTCCTTCTTTGCTTCGGCAATGATCTTGGGCTGGTTGGCCTGAGGAACTTCCTCGTAACGGACGAAGTTCATCTCATAGGAACCACGGCCCTGAGTCATGGCGCGCAGGTCGATGGCGTAGGAGGACATCTCACCGGTGGGCACTTCGGCCTCAACGATGGACCAGCCACGATGCTTGGGATCGGGGTTCATGCCCATGACACGACCGCGGCGCTTGTTCAGGTCGCCTACGATGTCACCCATGTTGGACTCGGGGATATAAACCTTCAGCTCGGAAATGGGCTCCAGCAGGGTGGGGCCGGCACCGGGCAGACCTTCCTTATAGGCAATACCGGCAGCAGTCTGGAAAGCCATATCGGAGGAGTCAACAGCGTGGTAGGAGCCGAAGTACAGGGTAGCCTTCAGGAACACCATGGGATAGCCAGCCAGAACGCCCTTCTTCACGCAGTTGCGCAGACCCTTTTCAACGGAGGGGATGAAGTTCTTGGGAACGCAGCCGCCCACAGTCTCGTCAGCGAAGATCATGTCCTCAGTCTCGTCCTGACGCTCAAAGCGGATGTAAACATCACCGAACTGACCGTGACCGCCGGACTGCTTCTTGTGACGGCCGTGGACTTCTACCTTCTTCTTGATGGTCTCACGGTAGGCGATCTTTGCGGGGCGCAGCTCAGCCTCAACATTATACTTGGACTTCAGCTTGGCGCAGATCACATCCAGATGGATATCGCCAACGCCGGAAACGACCATTTCCTTGGTCTCGGTATTGGTGCCGTACTGGAAGGAAGCGTCTTCCTCGTTCAGCTTGGTCAGACCGTTGGCAACCTTATCCTCCTGACCCTTCGCCTTGGCGTAGATCGCCATGTTGTAGCAGGGGTTGGCATAAGCAATGGGAGCCAGAGCAACGCTCTTGCCGGCAGTACCCAGAGTATCGCCGGTGCGGACGGAAGCCAGCTTGCTCACAACGCCGATGTCGCCGCAGGCAACCTTGGGAGTCTCGGACAGCTTCTTTCCCTTGGGGAAGAACAGACGGCCCAGCTTCTCGTTGCCGCCGGCACGGAGGTTTGCCAGAGTCAGGTCGGAGGAAGCATCGCCGGAAATGACCTTGAAGAAGGAGTTCTTGCCGAACTGGTCAACAGAGGTCTTGAAAACGAACACAGCGGGAGCGCCGTTGGGATCGAGGGCGATCTCCTCACCCTCAGCGGTGGGCATAGCCTTGCCTTCCAGAGGATTGGGAGCGAAGTCGATCACATTCTCCAGCACATTCAGGGTGCCCATGCCGTTCATGGCGCAGCCGCAGAACACGGGGAACAGAGAACGGGTAGCGATCGCCTTACGGATGCCGCCCAGGAACTCCTCGGGAGTGAAGGGTTCTTCCATCAGGAACTTCTCCAGCAGCTCCTCGTCAGTCTCAGCAACAGCCTCGCTGATGGAGTGACGGTACAGCTCCACATTTTCCATAGCGTCGGCAGGGATGTCCATAGCGGAGCCGTCAGCCTTCATGGCAGTCTCACGGATCACATCAACCAGACCCACGACCTTCTCACCGGACATGATGGGGAAGGTGAAGGGAACAACGCCCTGACCATACTCGCCCTGCAGATCATCCAGAACCTTGAAGAAGTCGGCATGATCCTCGTCCAGCTTGGAGATGTAGAACATAGCGGGCATATCAGCCTTTGCCAGATAGTCCCAGGACTTCTCGGTGCCAACGGCGATGGAGCCCTTGGCAGTCAGGCAGATCAGACCGGACTCTACAACACGCAGAGACTGGGCGACCTCACCGGCGAAGTCGAAGTAGCCGGGGTTATCAAGAACATTGATCTTGCACTTTTTATACTCTACAGGCAGAACGGAAGCGGAAATGGAATAGCCGCGCTTGATCTCCTCAGGATCAAAGTCACTGACGGTGTTGCCATCGGCACGCTTGCCCAGACGGTCAGTGCCCTTGGTCAAAAACAGCATGCTCTCAGCAAGAGCGGACTTACCGTCGCCGCCGTGACCCAGCAGACAGATATTGCGAATCTCTTTTGCAGTATACATAGAATTTTATTCTCCTTCCATGGGGCTGACCCCATT
The DNA here is from genome assembly GCA_045594185.1 of Faecousia sp. Classification (GTDB taxonomy): domain Bacteria; phylum Bacillota; class Clostridia; order Oscillospirales; family Oscillospiraceae; genus Faecousia. The sequence goes on from JAZNYB010000106.1 coordinate 7,889, forward strand.
AACTTACACAACTATGTGGACGAAACTCCACAACATATCCCATTATACATGAACCGTCCATGAATTTCAATGCCCATTTTTACAATTTTCACAAAATTATTAAAATTCTCCCAAAAGCCCCTATGTCATCGTGGATTTTTCCTTGATTTTTCTTCCTTTTACCTAAAAAACCAGAGGATTCCCGGACTTGAAAAAGGGTGCGACTTTCTTTATAATAGGAACAATGTAAAAAAGGAGGTCTGACATATGCAAATTCTCACTTCAACCGGCATCAGTGCCGAATCCCTCAAAGGCTTTTTTGCTTCCATCAATCTGGACAAGGTGCTTCCTTCCCTTCTGCTTCTGGTGGTGGGGCTGGCGGTCATTCGTCTGATCATGTCCCTGTTTGACAAGGCACTTCGCCGCTCCAGTCTGGAGCCTGCCGCCTTTGGGATGGTGCGAAGCATTATGCGGGGCATCTTATATCTGATTCTCATTCTTGTGATCGTCTCCGGGCTGGGCGTGGATGTGACCAGTCTTGTGGCGGTTTTGAGTGTCGTCTCCCTTGCCATTTCTCTGGCGGTACAGGGGGCTCTGACCAATATTGTCGGCGGCTTTACCCTGCTTGCCACCCATCCCTTCAAATCCGGTGACTATGTGGATATCGGTGTCCAAAGCGGAACCGTCTACGAGGTGGGTCTGGCTTACACCAAGCTGAAGACCCCGGACAACAAGATCGTCTCCATTCCCAACGGCACTGCCGCCGCCGCGGAGATCATCAACTACTCCACCGCCGAAAACCGCCGGGTGGATATTACCGTCTCCGCTTCCTATGAAGCCGACACCGAGGAGGTCAAAGCCGCCCTCCTGCGCGCCGCCAACATCTCCACCACCCTGTTCACCCCCGCTCCCTTCGCCGGGCTTCAAACCTACGGGGACAGCTCCATCGTCTATGTTCTCAAGGTTTGGACAGCCGCTGAGAATTATTGGGATGCCTACTACACCATCAACGAAAATATCCGCAGGGAATTTGCCGCTGCCGGCATCGAAATGACCTTCCCCCACCTGAATGTGCATTTGGATAAATAATTTTTTCCACCGCAACCAACGGCTGATAAATGCCGTCTATATCATTACAAAGACAGGAGGACTGCCCTATGGAGGACAATGTGATCGTTGATCTTTATTGGAAGCGGGATCAAAACGCCATTGTGGAAAGCAGTCTCAAATACGGCTCGTATTGCCGCTCCATTGCCTATGGGATCCTGCACAACACAGAGGATTCCGAGGAATGTGTCAACGATACATGGCTTCGTGCCTGGGATTCCATGCCGCCTCAACGCCCGGATAAGCTCTCTGCCTTTTTGGGGCGGATCACCCGGAATCTGGCTCTGGATCGTTACGACTACCATCACGCCGCCAAGCGTTCCGGCTCTTTTGATGTGCTTCTTTCGGAGCTGAGCGACTGCATCCCCAGCGGCACAGATGATTATGCTCAGTTGGAGCTGTCGGAGCTGTTGTCCAAATTTCTCCGGGAACAGCCGGAAAAACAGCGCAATCTCTTTTTACGGCGGTATTGGTACTGTGAATCCATCGAGGAGCTGTGCAAGCGATATCACATGAGCCAAAGCGCGGTAAAATCCAGCTTATTCCGCACCAGGAGCAAGCTGAAGGAATACTTGGAAAGTGAGGGTGTAGGCATTGAATGAACGGGATATTTTTCGTGCCATAGGAGATGTGGACGATGATCTGATCGAAGGGGCAAGGCGACCTGTCAGGCGTACGCCTCTGCGGATCTATTTGCCCACTGCCGTTGCCGCCTGCCTGTGCATTGTTGCCATCTTTGCCTTGACAAAAGCGATCCCGGACGGCAGCAAGGAAACGGCAAACGGAGCCAAGAGCATCTCCTCTACGGATGCCATCCCTTATGCCGTGGAGGATACGCCTGTCCACGAGCGGTCGGAGGGCATAACCCTTGACCCGCCCGCCAATGATCCGCAGGGCTACAACTCTGCCGCAAAGCTCCCTGTGGATTTCTCCTTCCAAATCGTCTGGGAGGGAAACCGCTATTCCAGCAAAGAGGAGCTTCTCACCTATGCGAACGGAAGCACCCTTTCCCTTTCCCTGACCCATGAGGAATTGGAAAATATCTGGACACTGATCGGTCAAATGGAAGCAGCGCAAGCCCCCGGAGAAAACAGCCTGACTCTCCAATACACCGCATGGGTCATGACATATACCCTGGAGCTGCCCCAAAATGACAGTGCCGCTCAGGAATTGATTAAGCTCCTGGAAGAAGCCGCAGACCGGTTTCGTTGAACATCATATATCCATTCACGCCGCTGCCCCCCATGGGAAAGCGGCGTTTTCCTTATAAAAACCCCGACTTCCAAAACAGGAAGCCGGGGAAAATTCTGTTATTCGGCAATGGTCAAGGGGATGGAGCAGGCAAACTGATGGTTAAAATAGACCTCTATGGTATACTTTCCGGGGGTCTGGGGGGTACGGGGCAGCTCGCCCATGTACTGATCCTTCGTCCACATGGTGTGCCACTGCGCGGTGCCATAGGTGAAGTCCACAGGCTGACCGGCTTCATTGCGGACAACGATCAGGGTATAGACCTCATCGTCCACATACTTATATTTGGAGGTGATCTCCAAAGCGAAGCCAATGGTATCGGCAGGCTTAAAGGTATCGGTTTTGCTGTCCTGATCCACATCATCCAGCTCCCAGTTATCCTTTTCCGGAGCGGGGAAGGTATATCCGGCGATGTTGGCATCGGTGATC
>JAZNYB010000107.1:0-3919 GCA_045594185.1 Faecousia sp.
GCCAGTTCTTCCACGATTTCCTGACTGAAGCCACGGTACTCAATGCCGTCATACATTCTGCCCAGAACACGAGCGGTATCGGCAATGGATTCCTTCTTGCCCATCTGGCTGCTGCCGGGGTCAAGATAGGTAACGCCCATGCCCAGATCCATACCGGCAACCTCGAAGGAGCAGCGGGTACGGGTGGAGGTCTTTTCGAACAGGAGGACAATGTTCTTGCCCTGAAGGTAGCGGTGGGGTGTGCCTGCCCGCTTCATATCCTTGAAGTTGCGGGCGAGATCCAGCATATAACGGATCTGAGCGGGGGTGAAGTCCAAAAGCTTGAGGAAATGCTTACCGGAAAGATTGACAGGCATAGTAATTTCTCCTTTTATGTTCATTTTGTTTTTTGTGTTATCAGGCACTTAGTCTGCCAGGGGAAGCCGGGTCAAAGGCATACTCATACATCTGGGGCCACCACGACCACGGGACAACTCAGAGCCGCCGAATTTCAAAACCGTTACGCCCGCGTCCTCCAAAAGCCAGTTGGTCACATAGTTGCGGTCATAGACCACCACAGTGCCCGGGGCAATACAAAGGGTGTTCGCGCCGTCGTTCCACTGCTCCCGCTCAGCGGCGATCTGACTGTCACCGCCGCAACGAATGAGCTGCACCTTGTCCAGACCCAGATACCGGGCGAGAACCTCGTCCAGAGGGCCGGACACTTCCCGCACCGTAACTTCTTTGCAGCCCTTGCCGGTCAGCTCAAAGACCCGCAGGGAGTCCAGAATACCGGGGTGGACGGTGAACTTTTCCCGGTCAACCTGCGTAAAGACGGTGTCTAAGTGCATAAAGGCTCTGGTGCGGGGAATACTGAACGCCAAAACCGTATGGATCTGGGCTTCTTCGTCCGCAAAAATGCTTTTCGCCAGATCCATAACCGCTTCAGGCTGGGTGCGTTCGGAAATGCCCACGCCCAGCACGGTGGGGCTGAGATTCAGAATATCGCCGCCTTCCACGCAGAAATAGCGGTCTGAGGTATAATACTCATGGGCACCCACAAATTCCGGGTGATAACGGAAGATGTATTTTCCATAGATCGTCTCCCGGTTGCGGGCTTCGGAGTACATATGGTTGACACTGACACCGCCACCGATACAGGCGAAGGGATCTCTGGTGAAATAAAGGTTGGGCATGGGAGGGATCAAAAAGCGGGTTCCCGACTGGGCTAAAAGCATGGAGTCCGGGGTGCAATTGGGGAATACCTCTGTAAAGGGGATCCCCTCCATGGTCTTGTGTACCAATTCCTTCAGGTCGGAAATGGCAGACAGGTATTCAAACAGGGCATCCTGATAGCCCAAAGCCGTAAATCCCGCACGGCTGATTGTCTCCCGGATGAATTGTTCTTTCAGGAAGTCGTGGGAGGACAGAGCCTCTACTGCCAGGTCATCCAGATAGGCAACCTCCACGCCATTGTCCCGGAGGAGTCCGGCAAAATGGTCATGCTCCCGCTGGGCACCGTAAAGATAGGGAATGTCATCAAACAAAAGCTGTCCCATGGTGTTGGGGCTTAAAAATTCCAGTTCTCTGCCCGGTCTTTGGAGCAGAATTTTTTTAAGGGGACCAATCTCACTTCTTACACAAATGGGCATAGGCATCCTCCTTGCCGGGGCTGGTTTTTCAGCCGCCGTGGTTTCTTTTATGGTAACATATTCCGGCAGGATAATCAACCATAATATTCAAATATTCAAAAAATATAATCAAATTCTTCAGGGTTGGCAAGGGGCGTGAGCCTGAGCTGTTGTGTCTTGCTATGGGACGGGAGAAAAGCCTTGTGTGATAAAATGTGGTTTTCGCGCATAGCTTTCAGGATAAATTTTCCTTGAGACAGGATTTTTCCTTGACATTGAGCCCATTTCCATATAAAATAAACGGTGGATTGGTGTCCGGGCGATCCGCTTGTGGGAAACGGAACGCCGGGTATTACTTGTTCTATCCCCCCAAAGGGGAGAAACGGTTGTGTTATCGTCTGCGCAGGTGGCAGTTTTGCCTGTATGCATGACTTTTTTAGAATTTTTTGCGGTTTTCCGCTTTTTTCTGAAATTTACCGTCCCTGTTATCAGGGGCGCAGTCTGCCCTGCGCATTCGCATACCCTCCGATCCCAAATCTGAAAGAAGGAGGTGTGTTGCTGATTATGGAACCCTGGCAGATTATTTTAATGGTTGTCGGTTTTGTTGTTGTCGCTTTTGCGTTTTTCTTCATTGGTGTTACCTATCGGAAGCGCGTCGCGGAGCGGGAAATCGGCAGTGCAGAGGAAGAAGCAACCAGAATCATCAACGAAGCCATCCGCAGCGGCGAAAGCAAAAAGAAGGAGCTGCTGGTGGAGGCTAAGGACGAGATCCATAGATCGCGCACCGAACACGAAAAGGAAGTCAAAGAACGCCGCAGTGAGCTTTCCAAACAGGAACGCCGCCTGCAGCAGAAGGAAGAATCTCTGGACAAGAGAATGGACGCTTACGAGAAGAAGGAAGAGGAGCTGTCCAGAAAGCAGGCAGAAATCGCCGCCAAGGAAGCCGAGGCTGAGTTGCTGAAGCGGAGCCAGCTTGAGGTTCTGGAGCGGATCTCCGGCTTGTCTCAGGATGAAGCAAAGAAATATCTTCTGGAGAGCGTGGAAGCTCAGGTTCGCCATGAGACTGCCATGAAGATCAAAGAAGTGGAAGCGCAGCTTAAGGAAGAAGCCGAAGCCACCGCCAGAGAGATCATTGCCACCGCCATTCAGCGCTGCGCCGCTGACCATGCAGCCGAGGCTACCGTATCCGTGGTGTCTCTGCCCAATGACGAGATGAAGGGTCGCATCATCGGTCGTGAGGGTCGGAACATCCGCACTCTGGAAACCATCACCGGCGTTGACCTGATCATTGACGACACCCCCGAAGCCATTACCGTCTCCTCCTTTGATCCCGTCCGCCGGGAGGTCGCCCGCCTTGCTCTGGAGAAGCTCATTGCCGATGGGCGCATCCACCCCACCCGCATTGAGGATATGGTGGAGAAGGCTCGCCGGGAGGTTGACCGCACCATTAAGGAAGAAGGCGAAAGAGCTTGCTACGAGACAGGCGTTCACAACCTCCATCCGGAGCTGGTGAAGATCCTGGGTCGTCAGAAATATCGTACCTCCTATGGTCAGAATGTTCTGAACCACTCCATTGAGGTTGCTCACATTGCAGGTCTTATGGCTGCGGAGTTGGGTCTGGATGTGGCTCTTGCCAAGAGAGCCGGTCTGCTTCATGACCTGGGCAAGGCGGTTGACCACGAGATGGAAGGCAGCCATGTCCAGTTGGGCGTGGAGCTTGCCCGGAAGTATAAGGAAAATGCCGTTGTGGTCAATGCCATTGAAGCCCACCACGGCGATGTGGAGCCCAAGACCATCATCGCCTGTCTGGTGCAGGCTGCCGATGCCATTTCCGCTGCCCGCCCCGGTGCCCGCAGAGAGAATGTGGAGAACTACATCCGCCGTCTGCAAAAGCTGGAGGAGCTAACCGGTTCTTACCCCGGCGTAGAAAAGGCATTCGCGATCCAGGCCGGCAGAGAAGTCCGCATTATGGTCAAGCCCGAGGAAGTCTCCGAGGACAACATGATCATCCTTGCCCGGGACATTGCCCGGAAGCTGGAAGCCGAGCTGGAGTACCCCGGTCAGATCAAGGTCAATGTGATCCGGGAAACCAAGGCTGTGGAATACGCAAAATAATTAAAAGGAGGAGCATCTGCTCCTCCTTTTTATTTCACCAATGCTCCCACCCAAAAGGCTCCCTTGTGCAAAGGGAGCTGTCAAAAATCTTTGATTTTTGACTGAGGGATTGTCTTTTATGAAGAACTGCTATTGCCTGCCGGCGGCGTCACTTTCTTGTTTCGGCAAGAAAGTGCCCAAAGAACCGACTTAGG
>JAZNYB010000108.1:0-4926 GCA_045594185.1 Faecousia sp.
ATCCTTCTCCCGCTGCCACGAAAAAAGTCTCTTTTGTCTACTGACAAAAGAGACTTTTTTCAATGATATCCGTTCCCTTCGGTCACGGATGATATACCCTGCGGGTATGATATCTGCTTCGCAGATGATATACGCTTCGCGTATGAAGGAACGGATATTATATCATGCTTGCGGAGCAAGTATATCATACGGCTTGCCGTATATCATATCGCGCAAGCGATATATCATTGAAATGTACAGCAAGGCCGTCGTGGGAATCTATCGTTGAAATGATGCGAGATAAATATCTTCACTTAAGAACAAAAAGAGCTGAGAACGATTTTAGGTTCTCAGCCCTGTTATTATATATCGTACCTCTTGCCCGGTTATTTTACGGATTCCGCGCAGACGATAGTTCCCGCTGCTCCGGTGAAGGAGGAAAGCACCTCTACAGGAAGGGAGAAGCTCTGCGCCAGCTCTACGCTCCTGTCATGCAGCACCTGCGCTCCTCCGGCAATGAGGCGGCGCATTTTTTCATAGGAGATCCAGTCGAACTTTACCGCGTCGGGATGTAAGCGGGGATCTTTGTCGTAAACACCGTCCACATCCGTGAAAATCTGGCACAGATCCGCCTGCAAAAATCCCGCAAGGGCAACGGCGGTGGTATCGGAGCCGCCCCGCCCCAAGGTGGTAATGTCCCCCTTTTCGCTGATGCCCTGAAAGCCTGTGACCAGAACGATGCGCCCGGCCTCCAGCTCTCTGCGGATTCTGTCTCCCTGCAGCCTTAATACCCGGGCGTTGCCGTGTACACCATCGGTAACAAGCCCCGCCTGCCAGCCGGTGAGGGTGACTACAGGAAAGCCCAGTGCTTCCACAGCCATAGCCAGAAGCCCGGTGCTGACCTGCTCCCCTGTTGCAAGATAGGCATCCATTTCCCGGGCGGAACACCGGGGATTTACGGCGATTGCCCCGGAGATCAATTCATCCGTGGTGTCTCCCTGGGCGGATGCCACGGCAACCACCTGACTGCCCCGCTTTGCCTGCCGGGTGATGATCCGTGCCGCCGCGAAAAGCCGCTCCCGGTTTGCCAGAGAAGTGCCTCCGAATTTCTGTACGATCAACATTCCTATCACCTCCAAAGCCTCTTTTATGGGGTATTCTATGCCGAAGATCATAGAATCGTGACAGAGGAAGGCTAATGAATGATGAACAATTTATAATTTAGCGATCACCCGCTTTTTGCTCCATGGGAGCGATCTTTTTTCTGTAGACCCGGGAGAACAGCAGCGCAGTGACTGTCAATGCCGCCACTTCCGCAATGGGGAAGGAAAACCAAACCATTTCCAGCCGCCCGGAGAGGGACAGCAGATAGGCGGCGGGGAGCAGGACAATAAGCTGACGAATGAGGGAGTTGAGGGTGGAGAAAATGCCGTTTCCCAGTGCCTGAAAGGAGGAACTGAGAATGATACAAAACGGTGCCAGCAAATAATGAAAGCCAATGATCCTGAGAGCGGTACAGCCAATGGTGAGGAATTCTTCTGTCGGTTCAAACAGCCCCAGCAGCACATGGGGAATGAACTGGAAAGAGAGAAATCCCAAAAACACGAGACTAAACGCCACGCAGCAGCTCAAAATAATGGTTTTCTTAATGCGCCGGGGATTTCTTGCGCCGTAGTTAAAGGCTACAATGGAAACCATAGCGTTGTTCAACCCAAACACGGGCATAAAGATAAAGCTCTGGAGCTTATAGTAAGCACCAAATACAGCCACGGCGGTGGGAGTGAAGTTGTAAAGAATACGGTTCATGCCCAGATTCATGGCAGAGCCGATGGCTACCATAACAACGGAAGGCACGCCTACAGACAAAATGGGCCACAGAACCCTCCAGGAAGGAACAAGATTGGAGAGCCTCAGCCGAATGTCCTGATTCAGAAGGAAATGGCAGGCGGCGGCAAGAAGGAAGGAAATGATCTGGCTGATGACCGTTGCTACGGCGGCACCCCGGATGCCCATGGCGGGGATGATCCCGTAGCCGAAGATAAACATGGGGTCTAAAATGATATTCAGAACCGCGCCGGTGGCTTGGGTGAACATGGTGGGAAGGGTGCGCCCGGTGGACTGCAGAAGCCGCTCAAACAGGATCGTGCCGAACAGACCAATGGAGCAGGTGGTGCATATCTCCAGATAAGCTGTGCCGCCCTCCACGATCTCGGCAATATCCGATTGCGTACGGAAAAACACCCCGGAGAAGAACCAGCCGCCAACAGAAAAGACCAGACAGAAAACCGCTGCCAAAAACAGACCGTTTCCCGCGGTTTTGTTTGCTTTTTCCTGATCCCCGGAGCCCAGACTTTTGGAAAGCAAGGAGTTCATACCCACGGCGGTGCCCGTGGCGAAGCCCAGCATAAGATTCTGCACCGGGAAGGCAAGAGACACGGCGGTGAGGGCGTTTTCACTGATTCGGGCAACATACATACTGTCTACGATGTTGTAAAGTGCCTGAATGAGCATGGACAGCATCATGGGGATTGCCATGGAAAACAGGAGCTTGCCAATGGGAAGAACCCCCATTTTATTTTCGTTTAAGGATGGTTGTGTCATAGTCGCACCTCAGAATTTGTGTTTTTTGTGAAATGGGATGGCGGGTCAATTTTCCCGGTTCAGAAGAAAGGTTTCCAAATTGACAGGGTGATGATATTTTGCCGAAGCTACCTTATCCTTTTGCAGAATAAAAGCATTGAGATCGATGTTATTGATGGCGGCGATTGCCACGATATAGTGGAGCATATCTGCCAACTCCGTACCCAATTGCTCCCGGAGGTCTTTCCCGTCCGTTTCCTTTCTTCCGGCTCTTTGGTTCAGAACCTCCGCGACCTCTCCAATTTCCTCCACCAGCTTCATAAACATTCCCTGCTCAGTCGCTCTGCCACCGTAGATTTGGGCGAGGTAGGCTTGGAGGGCTTCGATCGTGATGTTCATTTTGGGTGTTCTCCTTTGCAATCATTTTCTCTGGCGTTTTGTGCGTGCTGTCAGCGAAATTGCCACCTCCGGCGGCAGTGAAATTACTTCGCAGCTAAATTCTCGTTGAGAGGGAAATTAAATTCGGTTAATAGCGGGCGAAGCCCAATTTCGCACCGAAAGGAATTTAGCTTGCGGAGCAAATTTACCTCGCCATAGCCGAATTTAGCTGAAAAAAGCGACTTGCGGAAGCAAGTCGCTTTTTTTCTGGTGACCCGTACGGGACTCGAACCCATGTTACCGCCGTGAAAGGGCGGTGTCTTAACCACTTGACCAACGGGCCTGGTAGCGGCAATCTGATTCGAACAGATGACATACCGGGTATGAACCGGCTACTCTACCAACTGAGTTATGCCGCCATAAGCTGCCACCGGAAAACCGAACAGCTTCATTATTATATGCAAGGAAAGGGCGTTTGTCAAGAGTTATTTTGGGTTTTTTTAATTTTTTAGGGATTTTTCCGTGGGAGGGAAAAGGGATTTCCGAAATTGCCGGCAGAATGTTCCTTGTGAAGGTTACTTGTGTTATGTAAACTTACAAAATCACCATCAAAAGCTTAAACGCCCAGTTTGCGAACACACCTGCCACCAGACCGCCGATGGTATGGCTCAAGATCGCCTTACCGGTGAGCTTGCTGCATTTGAGACTGTCCATCATGGCAACATGGGTGCTTAAATATCCGCTCCAGCACATACACATGGCTGTGAATACCGCCACATCATGGGTACCGGCGGCACCGCTGTGCACCAGCTTTTCCACGATACCAATGGCTGCCCCGGCTGCGCCCAAAGCGGTGATGGGAACGGCAATGGATTCCGGACTTTCAAAGCCGAACAGGGGCAGGAAAATGAACTGCAGCTTTTCACCGATCCAGGGAAGGAAACCAACGCCCTCGTAAGCCGCGCCGGTGTAGCCCTCCGGGGACACGCCGTTGGTAAGCATGAGAACCAGAGTGCAAATAATGAGAACACCGGGAATGACACTCATGCCCATTTCCACGCCGGTCTTGCCGCCCTCCAGCATGGCATCCATAAGCCGGACGCCCACATTGCCGGAGCGAACCTTGCGGTAGCGGGTGATGTCTACGGCGTTTTCCCCATCGGGAATATCGCACATTTCCTCTTTGCCAAACTCCTTGGCGGAAAATACCAGCATGAGGCGGGTACTGACGATGCTGCCAACAACAGCACCCAAGTTACCGATGAGCACAGCGGGGAGAAACTCCGTTCCCATGCCCAGCATAAAGGTGGAGATGATCAGACCCATACCGAAGGCAGTGCCAATGTTGGTCAGGGCAGGGAGCTGATACTTCTTAAAATAGCGGCGGAAGTTGTTGTCTCCTGCCAGAGTTAAAATGGCGGGGTTATCGGATAGATATGTAGTAAAAATACCCACGGCACTGGCACCGGGCAGACCGTACACCACCCGAACGACAGGAGAAAGGAGCTTGTTCAGAAGCGCGATCACGCCGAACTCCGAAAGCAGAGCGGAAACCGCGCCGGCAAGAACGGCGATCGCCATAATATAAAATACGGTGTCCAAAAGAAGCTGATAGGCGGTGTTCATCATGGTGTTGAGCATATTGGTCACGCCCATTTCCCGACCTACCAGAATAAAGAAGCCGAAGAAAATTATGAGGAAAATAAAAACCTCAGAACCGATGGCCTTTTTCGCGTTTGGAGGGAGTACCTCCACATTCTTTTTCTTCATATCCCTTGCTCTCCTTATGCTATAGTTGGGAGCTTGCCGTAGACATTATAGGGGAGGAACAGATTTCCGTCAAGGGATATTTGCGCTTTGAACAAATTTATTTGCAGATTTTTCTGCAAGTTTTTCGCCGTCCACTTTTACCATAGATGCAAATAGCATTGACATTTCAGGAGTTGGGGAATATAATAAGAATTAAATAATACTATTAACGAAAGAAGT
>JAZNYB010000109.1:0-3358 GCA_045594185.1 Faecousia sp.
CCCGCCGCTTTGCACAATTCTTGGCTTGCCGGTGGCGTGCATATTACCAAGGGCAAGCTCCGGGGCGAAAAGTCCAACGGTATGCTCTGCTCCATTGCCGAGCTGGGTCTGACCTTAGGCGATTTCCCCGAAGCCATTGAAGACGGCATTTGGATCTTGCCCCAAGACCTTACACCCGGCACGGACATCAATCTGGTCATCGGCAACGACGATACCATCGTAGATTTTGAAATTACCAACAACCGCCCCGACTGCTTCTCCATCATCGGTCTGGCCCGTGAAGCCGCCGCCGCTTTTAACAAGCCCATGCGCCACCACGAGCCTGTGGTAAAGGGAAGCTCTGCCGGCTCTATCTTTGAGCATCTGGATGTGGAAGTGCCTGCTGAGGAGCTGTGCGGAAGATATACCGCGAGAATGGTCGCCAATGTGCGTATCGCTCCTTCTCCCCAGTGGCTGCGGCAGAGATTGAGAGCCAACGGTGTGCGCCCCATTAACAACATCGTGGACATTACCAACAATGTCATGCTGGAATATGGTCAGCCCATGCACGCCTTCGATTACCGCTACATTTCATCCCGGAAGATCGTTGTGCGGGAAAGTGCCGCGGGTGAAACACTCACCACTTTGGATGGCAACCTGCGGAATCTGACCCCCGGTATGCTGGTCATTGCCGATGGGGATAAGCCCATTGGTCTTGCCGGTATTATGGGCGGCGAGAACTCCGAAATCATGGACGATACCGTGACTGTGGTTTTCGAGTCCGCCAACTTTAACGGCACTTCCATCCGTCAGACCGCTTTGGCTCTTGGTATGCGTACGGAGGCTTCCGGTAAGTTTGAAAAGGGACTTGACCCCATGCTCACCGTCCCCGCGGTGCAGCGGGCTTGCGAGCTGGTGGAGCTGCTGGGTGCCGGTGAGGTCATGGACGGTATGATCGATGTGATCAATTATGTTCCCGAACCCAAGACCCTGCCTTTGGAAGTGGAAAAGATCAATAAGCTCTTGGGAACGAATATTTCCCGGGAGGACATGGTGGAATACCTGCGCCGTCTGGAGATCCCTGTGGAGGGCGATACCATTCTCGTTCCCTCCTTCCGCCCCGACCTGAACCTGACTGCCGATATCGCCGAGGAAGTGGGAAGACTGTACGGCTACAATGTGATCCCCACTACCCCCTTGAGAGGCATTGCCACTCAGGGCGGCTACAGCCCACAGATGCTTATGGAGTCCAAGACCGGCTCGCTTTGCAGAAGCCTGGGCTACAGTGAGATCATCACCTATTCCTTTGTGTCTCCTTCCATCTTTGACCAGATCCGGCTGCCCGGTGATTCTCCTTTGCGTAAGACTTTGAAGATCCAGAATCCTCTGGGCGAGGATACCTCTGTCATGCGTACCATCGCTGCCCCCTCCATGCTGGAGATTTTGGGCAGAAACTACGCCTATCACAACAAGTCTGTCAAGCTCTATGAGATCGCCAAGATCTATCTCCCCGTAGAGGGCGAAGTTCTCCCCAGAGAGCCGAAAATGCTGGTGCTGGGTGCATACGGGGAAAACAACAGCTTCTTCACCTTTAAGGGTGAGTTGGAAGCCGTCTTTGCGGGACTTCGGGTCAAGAAGGCATCCTACACCGCTGTGAAGGACAACCCCACCTACCATCCCGGCCGCTGCGCCATGGTAAGCGTTGACGGTGTGGATGTGGGCTTTATGGGACAAATTCATCCCTTGGTTGCCAAAAACTACGGTATCGACGGCGAGGTTTATCTGTGCGAGATCAATATGGAACTGCTCTTTGATCTGCGCCTGCCCGCTGCCACCTATACCGCCCTTCCCAAGTATCCCACAGTCACCCGTGATCTGGCTGTGGTCTGCGATGAAGCCGTTACCGTTGCGGAAGTGGCGGATTGCATGGAAGCCGCCGGCGGAAAGCTGCTGCGTAAGGTTCGCTTCTTTGACATCTATCGGGGCAAGGGCATTGCGGAAGGGAAAAAGAGCCTTGCCTTCTCTCTGGAGCTTCGTGCCGATGACCGTACTCTCACCGATACCGACTCTGAGGGCGTGGTCAGCAAGATCCTTTCCGCTTTGGAAAAGAAGCTGGGAGCCGTCCTGCGCTGAGGAAATTTCTGAAACTTTTTCCTTTACTTTAGGCGGGATTTGTTATATGATGTATCCAAGGTTTGATTTTGAAAGGAGGAATCCCTTGTGGATAACAGCACCATTAAATTCACAGTCCCCGGAGATGACCGGGAGGAAATGCATCGGATTCTTCGCGCGGTATTTGACGCATTGGCAGAAAAGGGCTATAACCCTGTAAACCAGATCGTTGGATACCTTCTGACTGAGGATCCCACCTATATCACCAATTACAACAACGCCCGTGCCATGATCTGCCGGCTGGATCGGGATGAGCTGATGCAGGAGCTTGTCCGGTACTTCCTGGCGGAGGACACGAAGTAAAACCACCCACGGGGCTGCGGCTTATCCGCAGCCCCTATTCACTATTCACTTTTACCTATTCCCTATTCATACTCCCCTCCGTCTTACCTTTTCAACATCCATTTCCCCCGCAACGAACCGAAGGGTAACAAAGATTACAAAAAAGTATCAACTTTTAGTCCTATAGGGGTTGACATCCCGGAAACAATGTGTTACAATTCGGTTACATTCTAAACAGGGAGGTATTCCATGGCTGAGCAAAACATTGGCCTTACCTATAAGGGCCATCCTCTCATGCGTAAGGATAACATGATTTACTACGGCTCTATGGCCGATTCTCACATCGTAATGCTCCAGATCCTCGAGTCCAAAAAAGAGGGCGATCTGGATGTAGCGACCCGTGTCTCCGTTCAGCTTCTTCTCAATGACCAGAATCTGAAGTCCCGGGACCGGATCATTAAAAAGAGCGAAAAGGATAGCCTGTACGCGGCTTTGGATGTTGGCTGTGTTTGGCTGGAACGCGCGCTGACCAAGTGATCGTTTTGTAAGACGGAGGGTAATGTATGAATTGCAGAAAGAGACTTTTAAGTATTTTGCTGATTGTAGCCACACTGATGAGTTTTATGGCTATGACCACCAATGCTTCCGATGATGTAAAGACCGCCATCGGTATCGTGGATGCTTCTGCTCTGCGGCTGCGGGAAAAGGCTTCCACCGGCTCCGATGTTGTGGCTGTGGCTTATGATAAGGACTATGTGGTCGTTCAGGAAAAGGAAGGCGACTGGTACAAGGTTATTTACAACCTGCGGGAAGGCTATATGCACAGCGATTACCTGATCGTGAAGGAAAAGGAAAATGTGGAGCTGGGCTATGGCAAGATCAATGCTTCTGTGGTCAATGTCCGCAGCAAGCCCAACACCGGTTC